>CAZNEU010000344.1:0-3852 GCA_964571915.1 uncultured Phycisphaeraceae bacterium | reverse complement strand
TGCCGCCGCCGCTGCCCGTTGCCCGGCGCTTGCCCTCAAAGTCCACCGTGAAGAGCGGCGCGGGCAAACCCAGGAACAGGCACTTCTCGCGGATCGCGCCGTTGGGGTTGCCGGGGGCCGCGTTGCAGTTCACGTTCACGTCCGGGTGGCCGCCGAGGAACTCGGAGAACGTGAGCGTGTTGATGGTCTTCTGCAGCACGCGCATCTCCAGCGTGTGCAGGCCGTTGAGCACCTCGTAGGCCTTGTCGGAATCGAGGAACGCGCCCTTGATGTAGTAGACGTTCCAGAAGAGCGTTTCGTGGCCGTGCCAGACGCGCGGCTTGCCGTCCACATCCACGCCCGCCATGGTGTCGTGCTTGCCCATGAACATGCGTTCGTTGCGGCCGATGCAGCACCCGGCGGTGGTGCCGCCCATGCCGGTGATGTCCTGGGTGTAGGAGTGGATCACGACGTCCGGGCGCGCCATCTTGTTCTTGCGGCGCAGGGGCCGGTGCAGGAAGGGCGTGCCCACGGTGGAATCGCAGATGACGGTGAGGCCGCGCTTGTGGGCCTCTTTGCACATCTCGGGGATGTCGAGCGTGTAGCCGTGGGGGTTGCAGGGGCTCTCCAGATAGACGTAGATGTGCCGGCCCTCTTTGATGCGAGCGGCGTGCTTTGTGGCCGCCGCGTCGAGCGCCTTGGTGAACTCGGCGCCGGTGTAGCCGTCGAACCACTCAACGGCCACGTTGAGGTTGCCGGGCTTGGCGAACCAGTCGTGCAGGAGTTGGTACGTGCCGCCGTACACATTGCGCGAGGCGAGCACGATGTCCTGATAGCCCACGAGGTGGGAGAGCGTCGCGTCGATCGCGGCCATGCCGCTGTTGAAGTTCCACGCGAAATACTCGTGCGCCTCCGGGCCGCACTCCACATCCACGATGTGGTTGGCGAGACTCACGTTGGTGGGGTTGAGCAGGCGCGAGTAGACCTCCAGCATCAACTCCTTCCCCTGGAAGGCATCGTCCACCCACTCGCTGCACGCGTAGATGTACGTGGCCGTGCGCGTGATGACCGGCTTGGCGGAGAAGAGCGCGGTCAGGTTGTCAAACACCGGGTAGGGGCCGCGAGCCAGGCGCGAACCCTGCGTGTCCACAATGCTCTGGTACGTGCGCCGGAAGGGCTGCATCAAGGTGTCCATCACCTTGGCGAGTTGGAAGCACAGAAACTTCTGGGCCGCGAACCTCGCGGCCCGGTCCTTGCGGTCCAGGCCCGCCAGTTCGGCCACCAGCACCCGCCAGAGGTGCTCGGTGTTGATCTGGGCGTTGTAGGTGGATTCGGCGATGGCACCCAGCCGCTTGCCGAAATCGCTCGCAGGGTCCAGGCCGAAGTGGGCGAGTTGCTCGCTCACCAGTTCGGGCACGCTGTGGGCCTGGCTGGTCTTGCGACGGGGCGAGATGTGCTTGGCGAGGGCGAAATCGGTGGGAGTACCGGCCGCGCCCCCTGCGCCGTTGGTGCTCGGTTTCGACTGCGTGCGCGTGCGGGGGGTGGTAGGCATTGCGTGTCCTCGCGGGCTCCTTGGAAAGGCGGACAGGTCGCCACGGCGACTGAAACAGATGTCCGCCCCACCAGAACCCTGTAGGGGTCGGCAACTCTAGCGCGCAGGCAAAAAACGAATCGGGCAGCCAACCCAGGCCGCCCGGTTCGTGTCATGCCGGATGGCTGATGGCCAGCCCCCTCCGGCATTGAGGTTGGGTCGTCTCGCCTGGGCGAGCCCCGACCTGATGAGGAGGTTCCTTGAATCCGCTACTTCGCGGGCTGCCCCACGGCGGGCGTGGTCGTGTCGCCGGCCGCGGCATCGCCTGAGCGCGTCTCCGTCTCCACCGGCGCGGCGTGCGGCTCCGCGCTCTGCACGTTCGCCGTGCGCGCCTCGCCCGGCAGCGCGCCATACCGGTCATCGATGTACTTGGCGTAGACTATCAGGCCCATCGACACCACGAAGGCCGTTACAACCGACACGACCATCCACTGACCGACCTGTTCACGCGCACGAAACACCCTGAGAGACATTCGTCGCTCCTTGAAAAGCCCGATGGCTGTCCGGCCACCGTTCCCCCATGAGTTTGCCGGGCTTCTCCCGCCCGTTTGCTGCGTACCTCTTTATTCCGATCCGCCGTGCGCGGGTTTCGGTGTTCGAGAGACTTTTCACATGATGCGCGCCGCCGCGGTTTCCGTCGTCGCCCGGCCCACGACCCGGGCACACACCACTTCAGCGCATGAACCACCGAGGCGTTCACCACCGGGGCACCGAGGCACAGAGGTTCCGATGAAGAATGCGCGGAGGACACGCGGCCGGATGCCGAGATCGGGCAACACCGCCTGGCTTCGCTCGGTGTCTTGGTGTCTCGGTGGTGAATGCCTTTGCGTCGCCGCCCCGCGCCTACTTCGCCTTCGCCACCACCTGCTCGGGGCCCCACGTGATCGTCCACTTCAGGTCCGGCCCCTCCGCCAGGGCCAGGTCCACCGGCACCACCAGCGTGGCGCTGGTCTTCTCGAAGGTCGAGTTCAGGCCCCGCCCCTTCCCGACGATCGCGGCGGTAGCCACCTGCTGACCCTTGGGCACCGTCAACTGCACCTTCAGCACGCTGCCGATGCGCGGGGCCATCGCCGCCAAACCCGCCGCGGCATCCTCACGCTTGGCCTTGTCGGCCACGCTCAGCGCGCCGGGCCACTTGGCCGCCGGCCCGCGCGGCAGGGTCGCCACCACCTGCGGCATGTCGCCCGTGCCGCCGTAGGCAAAGGTGATGTCCGCGATCCGCAGTTTGGCAAGGTCGGCGAACGTGCCGGTGCTCATCACCACGCCGCCGGATTGCTTCCAGGCCACGCCCGCCGCGTCGCGTTGCACCGGCCCCGCCTCGGGCACCAGCACCACGCTGCTGGCGGTGATGCTGCCGCCCCAGCCGTCGTTCATCTCGATCTTGATGGAACTGGCATCGCCCTCATCGCAGCCGCAAAGGGCACATGGTGCGGCGAGAACCGCCGCGCACGCGGCGGCACGCAGGAGGCGACGGGTGGCGACGCGGGCGGGTGCGAACATGGATGCTCCTTGGTGCCGGGCGACCGCTACGAGTGTACCGACCGACCGACCGAAGCGGTGCCGGAGGCAGGAGCCTCTGGGCACGGGTGGGTAGCACGCCCGCAGGGGATGACCGCATCGGTGCCCGCTGCGGGCTCCGTTCCGGCACTGCGGCTCGATGTGGTTCGTGCTGAGCAGAGGCTGATCGCTGCCAAGGCCGCCTTGCCCCCTTGCAGACCCGGGTGGCCACGCCCGGACCGGGAGGTACACGCGCGGCTCGTGCGTTCACCCCGGCCCGCAGGCGCGACCACAAGCCGCACTCAAGTAATAAACGAGATTTTTGCACGAGCGCCATTGACTTTTATTTTTTTTGCATGTAGCATTGCCTCGGCAAGGGCCACGCGCTTCAGGAACCAGCGTGGCAGCCGACGCGGATGGAGCGACAGGACCATGCAACCTCGTACGAAGCGAATGTGTGTTCTCGCGCTCCTCGCCACGAACCTCCTGTCTCCGGTCTGGGCGCAGCAGTCGATCCCCATTACGGGCACAAATTGTGTCGCGACGGCGGCCTGCATCGCATCGGGCTGCATCCCGATACCCACCACACTCCGGGCGGTTTCGAGCGCCCCAGGCGATTGGGAGGGGGGCGGCGCAAACTGCGGCATCAAGCGCCGCTTTATCATCTTTGTAACGCCGTGTGGCCCGCCGTTGGCTGCCGGCTACTGCGTGAGTTCCGACGGCGTGGACCCATAGCGTGGCGGGGTCGGGCGGTTCGTTCAGGCAGGCCTACGGAGGGTTTTATG
>CAZNEU010000343.1:0-11042 GCA_964571915.1 uncultured Phycisphaeraceae bacterium | reverse complement strand
AGGACGGCTTCGGCAACTACTTCACGCCGGAGAACCCGTTCCTCACGGGCAAGGTGGGCATGATCGTGCAGGGGCCGTGGGTGGCGAACCTGGTGGGTGCGTTCAAGCCGGACCTGGATTACGGCGTGGCGCCGTTCCCTGTGGCGGCTGGCCTTGTGGATGCCGCTGCTCCAATAGGCCTGATCGATACCGATGTGCTGGTGATCCCGCGCGGGGCCAAGCACCCCGGGGCGAGCATGGAGTTCATCGCGTTCACGCAGCGGCGCGAGATGGTGGAGGTGCTGGCCAAGGCCCACTGCAAGCCCTCGCCGCTGCTCGATCAGAGCGAAGACTTCATCCGCACGCACCCCAACCGGGGCATCGCCGTGCATGATGCCATCACGCGGAGTGAGCGGGCGTTCATCCCCCCGCCCACGCGCGTGTGGCAGCAGTTCAAGGACGAGTTTGACACGCAGGTGCAGCGCATGTGGCGGCTGGAGGTGGAGGCGGCCGAGGCGCTGGCCGCGCTGCAGCCGCGGGCGCAGGCGCTGATCGATCGCGCGGCGAGCGAACGGCGGCGGCGGGCAGCGGGGGGCGCGGCGTGAAGCAGCGCCGCTGGACAGGGTGGCTCTGGGCAAGCCCGTGGCTGGTGGGGTCGGGTGTGTTCCTGCTGTTGCCGATGGCGATGAGTTTGTACCTCTCGTTCACGGACTATCCGCTGATCGAATCGCCCCTGTGGGCGGGCCTGAGCAACTACCGGCGGATGTTTGAGGACGAGAAGTTCTGGATGGTGGTGCGGAACACGGCCCTCTACTCGGTGCTCACGGTGCCGGTGTGTACGGTGGCCTCGCTGGTGCTGGCCGCGCTGTTGAACCGCGCGGGCAGGTGGTCGCGGTTTGTGCAGGCGGTGGTGTTTGTGCCCACGCTGGTGCCGCTGATGGCGAGCGCGATGGTGTGGCTGTGGCTCTTCAACGGTGATCGCGGCCTCATCAACCAACTCATCGCGCTGGTCGGCTTGCAGGGGCCGAACTGGCTGATCGACCGGCACTGGGTGATGCCGAGCCTCGTGATTATGAGTCTGTGGAGCGTGGGTCAGGCGGTGGTGGTCTACATCGCCGCGCTGCAGGATGTGCCCGAGAGTCTGTACGAGGCGGCGAAACTCGACGGCATGGGGCCGGTGCGGCAGTTTGTGTCGGTGACGCTGCCGATGGTCTCGCCGGTGGTGCTGTTCAACGTCATCACGCTCACGATCAACCAGGTGCAGGTGTTTGCGGTGCCGTACGTGATGTTCAGGCGGCCGGATGGCCAGAACCCCGCGGGGTACTTCTTCACCCAGTACCTGTACGAGAACGCGTTTGTATACGGGCAGATGGGCTACGCCAGCGCGCTGGCGTGGGTGCAGTTGCTGGCAGTGCTGGGCCTGACGGGCTTGATGCTGCTGGCGAGCCGGAAACTGGTGTACTACAGGGCGTGATGGTGTTTCATGGGCCTGGAGGGCGCGAGCGAAAGGGTTGCGGCGCACATGCGTGAATCGGGCGGACACAACGGGTGGATGGCGCGGCTGGGTGTGCGTCTGTCGCTGCTGCTGGCGGTCGTCTGCTATGCCGCGCCCATGGTGTGGATGGTGAGCACCTCGGTGAAGCCCGAGAGCCAGGCGGCTTCGGGCGAGTTGAACCTGCTGCCCGACCCGGCCTCCAGTCTCCTCGCTCACGCGGCTGACAACTACACGAAGGTCTGGACAGACCCGACGGTCTTGTTCCCGGTGTACCTGCGCAACACGCTCATCATCGCGCTGTTGTCGGTGGTGGGCATGACGCTCTCCAGCGCGGTGGTGGCCTTCGGCCTGGCGCGGCTGCGGTGGCGGGGGCAGGGGGCGGTGATGGCGCTGATCCTGTGTACCATGATGATCCCCTTCCCGGTCATCATGGCGCCGCTGTTCGTGGTGTTCCGCGGCCTGGGGCTCAACGGCACGCTCGCCCCCCTGTGGCTGCCGGCGTGGTTCGGCGGGGCGTTCAACATCTTCATGCTGCGGCAGTTTTTCCGGAGCATTCCCAAGGAGTTGGATGAGGCCGCGACCATTGACGGATGCTCGGAGTGGGGCCTCTTCTGGCGTGTGATTCTGCCCCTGAGCCGACCAGCGCTGGCGGTGGTGGCCCTTTTTCACTTCATCTACGTGTGGAACGATTTTCTGGGGCCGCTGGTGTTCATTCGAGATCAGGACCAGTTCACGCTTGCGCAGGGCTTGCAGTTGTACCAGGGCCAGGCGGGCATGACGCCGTGGAACCTGCTCATGGCCGCGAGCACGATGGTGGTGGCCCCGATTCTGGTGCTGTTCGCGCTCACCCAGCGCACCTTTGTGCGTGGCGTGGCGAGCGAGGGCCTGAAGGACTGATTACGCGAACAAACAACAAACATCGAGGATTTGTCCCGTGTTGAGGCCGGCCGTGTCAAACTGCACAAGATAGAGTCGATTCGGCTTGCCAAGTGGTCGAAAAGGCTGCACAATGTAACCGCTTACTCTCCGCGCACGGGTGCCGCGTACAGGTACCCTGCGGTGGTGAATGAAGCCGGAGGGCCGTGGATATGAAGGCACGTTTTCAACTGATGGCGGCGGGTCTGGTCGCCGCGTGTGGCATGGCGGCGCAGGGGCAGACGCCGGGCCCGCTTACCAACGGGAGTTTTGAGACGCAAAATCCCTTCAACAGCAACGAGCCGCGCGGCTGGCACAACGCTTCCAACCCGAGCCAGGCGGTGTATCGCAAGTCGCCCACCGACGGGCTCACGCCCACGGCCATCATGCGCACGGGCACGCGCTCGATCATGCTCCGCCCCGTGCCCGGCTCGGGCAACGACACCGTGCGTGCGTGGACCACCGACGTGCAGAACTTTTTCGTGCCCGGCTTCCCGTTTTACGACCCGTACTACGCGCAGGGTGCCGGCAACGTGGTCGTGCGCGGCTACTACGCCATCCCCGCCACCGACCCGATCAGCGACACGCGGGAAAACGTGGGTATGCGGCTTGATCTCAAACTGGGCAACCAGAACTTCGCCAGCAAGGACATCCACGAGAACACGCTGATCAACGGCCACACCAACGGCGCGTGGGTCTTCTTCGAGGCCGTTTTCTCCGAGGCCGATATCGCCCAGCGTGTCGCCGACTCGGCGGCGAACGGCTTTCCGCTGCCGCCCGGCACGTACGTCGATCACTGCAAGATCACGCTCAGCCGGTTCGCGAACTTCCCCGAGGGCGTTACCAGCAACGGCGTGATCTTCTGGGAAGACATGACGTACCAGCAGATCGTGGCGCCCACGTGTACGCTCGACTACAACCTTGACACGGTGGTGAACCCCGACGACCTGGGCGACTTCATCACCGACTACTACACCGACCCCGCCATCGCCGGCCCCGGCGGCTACGCCGTGCCGTGCCCGGAGAACGCCGCGCCCTACAACCAGGGCTACAAGGCCGCCTTCGTGATCGGCGGCGGCGGCCAGTGCAACGAGCCCTTCCCGGACAATCTGGGCGACTGGATCACGCAGTATTTCGGCGACCAGACCTGCGGCTGAGGCGAGCGTGCGGCTCGCGCGGGCCTCCGGTGGAAGGTCGCGTCTCAACCGGTTTTTCACAAGGCCCCGACGAAACATCGTTCGGGGCCTTGTTCTTGCGCAGACCCGGCGCGAGTGTCGCCATAGAATGGCGCGTGGGTCGTGTTTCGGGGCGAGGGTTCGCTTCGGTCCGATTCGTCTGGTTTGTCCTCGCGGGGTGCCGCCCCGCGTGGATGGGGGTCGGGCACGGCGGGGCGGTTGCGTACACGGGTGGGCTGCGAATCTCATGCACGTCATTCACGCAAACTGGTCCGCTCACGGCGAAGGCTCGGGCGTGGCCGTGTGGGCCGAGAGTACGGTGCCGGAGGCCGCCGCCGGCAACGCCGCCGCGGCGCGCGGCGCCGGTGGAGTTGGTGCGGCGCCGCACCCGTTTGCCGCGTCTGTCGAGCGCCTGGGAGAACTGCTGGCGACGGCCGCGCCGGAGTCGGCGAGTTGGGCACGGCGCGTGGTCGAGGTGGCCCTCCCCGCGCGGGCCGGGCGGCCCGTGGCCAGCCCGAGCCTGGCACACGACCTGGGCGATGCCAGCGAGGGCGTGTCCACGCTGACGATCTTCCGCGTGCCCGCGATCATCGTGCCCCCGGCCGATGTGCCCGAGGCGTTGGAAGCCATTGAGGCCTTGCCCGGTCTGAGCGACGACCCGACGCGCACGGGGCCGCACGCCGTGCCCGTCCACATCGGCGCGAGCGTCGAGTTCTTCGCGCGTGCGGGCCGCTTCGTGCGCTGGCTGCTGGTGCAGCAGCGGCTGGTGCCCACCGTGGTGCAGGATTTCTCCGGCGGCCTGCGGGGCCTGTGGCAACCCTGGCTGGCCGATGACTTTGTCGCGGCCCGGGTGTCGAGCCTGCTGGCGGGCATGCCCGCGGCGGCCCGGGCGGGCGTGGATTCTCTCGGGCACGAGCCCTGGCCGATCGTGGAGGATTGTCTGGTCCGCGTGGTGGATGCCAGCGTTCGCGCCGTCATGCGCTCCGAGAACATGGTCGAAACGATCGAGGCCCGGCTCGATCAAGACGATCCGCACGTGCAGTGGCTGGCCGGCCTCCTGCGCAGCGACACCGAGGTGCTCGCACCGCCCGTGCAGCGGCCCGACGTGCTCAAGCGGGTGCGGAACTGGATCGGCGCGCTGGATGCACGTGCTCCCGGCTCCACCTGGAGGCTCTGCCTGCGCCTCGCCGAGCCGGTGGACCTCACGGGCCTGGCCGAGTTCAGCGTGCCCGGCGCGGGCGTGCGCTGGAGCCTTTCCCTCCACCTGCAATCGCTCGATGACCTTTCGCTGGTGATCGACGCGGCCGACATCTGGACGCTTCCCACCGACGGTGCCACCGTGGGCGGACGGCACGTGGACAAGCCCGCCGAGTTGCTCCTGGGTGAACTGGGCCGCGCGGCACGCCTCTACAAGCCGCTGGAAGACGTGCTCAAGGAGAGCGAGCCGATCGAGGTGGTGCTCTCCACAGCGCAGGCGTACACGTTTCTGCGCGAGGTGCGGCCGGTGCTGATCGAGCAGGGCGTGGGCGTGCTGGCCCCGGAGTGGTGGGATGCGCCCGACACGCGCCTGGGCGTGCGCCTGAAACTCGACAGCCCGGAGATGCTGTCGGCGGCGGTTTCCGGCGTCTCGTCGGCGGGGGGGCCGCGCCTGGGCCTGAACACGCTGGTGAAGTATGCGTGGCAGGTGACCATCGGCGACGCGACGCTGAGCCTGGCGGAGTTCGAGAAGTTGGCCGCGCTGCGCAGCCCGCTGGTGCTCATCGGCGGCCGCTGGGTCGAGATCCGCCCCGAGGATGTGAAGGCCGCGGTGGGCTTCATGCGCGAGAACCCCGGCGGAGAGATGACCGTGGGCAAGGCCATGCGCCTGGCCTACGCCGCGGACCCGCGCGAGACCGGACTGCCCGTGTTCGGCATGAACGCCACCGGATGGGTGGGCGAGATTTTCGGCAACGCCGCGGCTGACACCACCGTGCCCATGCTGGCCCCGCCCGACGGCTTCGTGGGTTCTCTGCGGCCGTACCAGGTCAAGGGCCTGTCGTGGCTGGCGTTCCTGGACCGTTTCGGTCTGGGCGCCTGTCTGGCCGACGACATGGGTCTGGGCAAGACCATCCAACTGCTCGCCATGCTGCTGCACGAGCGCAACGCCGTGGCGGGCCAGCCCCCGGTGAGGCTGAACCCGACGCTGCTGGTGGTGCCCACCAGCGTGGTGGGCAACTGGGTGCGGGAGACCGCCCGCTTCGCGCCCGCCCTGTGCGTTCATGTTCATCACGGTGTCGATCGCCCGCGCGCCGAGGCATTGATCGCCGCGGCCGGGGCCGCGGACCTGGTGGTGACGACTTACGCGCTGGTCCACCGGGATTTGGCGGAGTTAGAGCGCGTGGAGTGGGGGCGTGTGGCGCTCGACGAGGCCCAGAACATCAAGAACCCCGGCACGAAGCAGTCGCGGGCGGTGCGGGCGATCAACACGCCGCGGCGCGTGGCCCTCACGGGCACGCCCATCGAAAACCGCCTGAGCGAACTCTGGTCGATCGTGGATTTTCTCAACCCCGGCCTGCTGGGCACGGCGGGCGACTTCCGCACGCGTTTCGCCGTGCCCATCGAGCGCTACCGCGACCCGCACCGCGCCAAGCAACTGCGCGGCGTGGTGCAGCCCTTCGTGCTGCGCCGCCTCAAGACCGACCCCAACGTGATCAGCGACCTGCCCGAGAAGGTGGAGACCAAGGAGTTCTGCTACCTCACGCCCGAGCAGGCCGCGCTCTACGAGACGGCCGTGAAGCGCATGCTCAGCGCCGCCGAGGATTCCGACGGCATCCAGCGTCGCGGCGTGATCCTCGCCGGGCTGGTGCGTCTCAAGCAGATCTGCAACCATCCCCGCCAGTTCCTCAAAGATGCCGATCCACTCCTGCTCGCCCTGGGCGATGCCGACGTGGATGTGAACGGCAGCGCCCTGGAGGCGCCGCACGATCCGCACCGCTCGGGCAAGTGCGCCCGGCTCATCGAGATGCTCGACGAGGTGATCTCGGCGGGGGGTCAGGCCCTGGTCTTCACGCAGTTCCGCCAGATGGGCACGATCCTGGCCAAGATGCTCCGGCACGAACTGGACCGCGAGGTGCTCTTCCTGCACGGCGGCACGGCACCAAAGGACCGCGACGCGATGGTGGCCCGCTTCCAGAAGGGCGACGGCTCCGCGCCGATCTTCATCCTCTCGCTCAAGGCGGGCGGCGTGGGCCTGAACCTCACGGGCGCAAACCACGTCTTCCACTTTGATCGCTGGTGGAACCCGGCCGTCGAGTCGCAGGCCACCGATCGGGCGTATCGCATCGGCCAGACCCGCACCGAGCAGGTCCACAAGTTCGTGGTCGCGGGCACGCTGGAGGAGCGCATCGACCAGATGATCGAGATGAAGGCCGCGCTGGCCGACAACGTCATCGGCTCCGGCGAGGCGTGGCTGACGGAACTCACGCTCTCGCAGTTGAAGGACATCCTCGCCCTGCGGCCCGACGCGGTGGAGGTGGACGAGTGACCGCGCTCCCGCCCTCTTCATCGCCCAACCCCTACAGGCCCTTCCAGCCGCGCACCAACCCGCCCGCGGCCAACCCGCGCAAGGTGCGCGGCGGCGAGAAGGTCGAAACCCGCGAAGGGCTCCCCCTGGCGTGGGCGGGTCAGCGGCTCATGCGCCTGCTGGAGTCGGTCGCCTCCGGCGCCGCGATGACCGACGGCGTGGCCTATGCCCGGGCCGGGCAGGTTCGCTCGCTCACCACCGGGCCGGGGCACGTCTCGGCGCGCGTGCAGGGGCGCGTCTTCGCGGCCTATCAGGTGGACCTGCGCCTGCCCGTGTTCACGCACGAGCAGTGGGAACTTGCCCTCGCGGCCATGGCCCGCGAGGCACGCCATCTGGCCAGTCTGCTCTCGGGCGAGGTGCCCGCGGGCATCGAGGATGTGTTCGTGCCCCTGCACCTGCGCCTCTTCCCGCAAGACGCGAGCGAAGTCGCGGCCAGTTGCAACTGCGGCCGCTTCGAGCACAACACCCCGGCCACGCCGTGGTGCAAGCACGTGGCCTGCGTCATCGCGGTGGTGGCCGACCGGGTGAGCCGCGACCCCTTCCGTGTGTTCGCCCTGCGCGGCCTCGCGAAAGATGACCTGCTCGAACGGCTGCGCCAGCAGCGGGCCCTGTTCGCCGCCCGCGTGGCCGGGGGTGCGGGCCCGGATGGGCCATTGGGCCCGGGCACGAGCGGCGCGGCGGGCACGGCCCTGATGATCGGCCGCCCGCTTCCGGCGTATTCGCCGCGCGTGCCCGGTGTGGGTGAGCAGCCCGCAGCCCCGCTGGCCCACTGTCTGGACGGGTTCTGGAGTCGCCCGCCCGGCGTGCCGGAGTTGGAACTGGCCCTGGAGCCGCCACAGGTCACGCACCCCATGCTGCGCCGCTTGGGCCCGAGTCCCTTCGCTGCGGGGAAGTTCCCGCTGGTGGGTTTGTTGGCCACGTGCTACGAGGTGATCGGTCAGCGGGCTTTGGATGGGCCGCGCGTGCCCGAAGTGCCGGTGTCTGAGAGCCCGCCCCCTGTGTGATCGACAAAGTCTGGGTGTCGGCAGCGTCTCAGTCCGAGGAAAAGACCGGCTCCGCCACGGCGGACCTTGGGTCGGAGATCCGGGGTACCCGGGAAACTGAGACACTGCCGCGGTGTCGCGTGCGTGCGGTCCGCGCTCACCACCGATACAATCATCCATGGCGTCGCTCCCGGTGGGTACACCGCTCTGCAACCTTGCCCGCATTCTGCACGCGGCCGCCGTGCTAGGCCCCTTTGCGTGGGGCGATGCGGGCCGTGGAGGGGGTGGTGGGGGGGCGCATCGGCGTGCGCCAGCCGGCCCCGCCGATGGAGGTGTGGGCGGCGGGGCATCAGGCGACGGGCCATCGACGCTGTCGGGCGACCTTCTCGCCCTGTTCACGCTCCTTCGCGATCGGAAGGTGCCCAGGCTGCTCGTGGGCGGCATCGCGCTCCTGAAGTACATCGACGGGCGCAACACCGATGATGTGGACCTGCTCGTCTCCTCCGCCGGCCTCGCACAGGTTCCCGAGATCGTCATCACCGACCGCAACAACGACTTCGCTCGCGGCACGTTCCGCAGCCTGCGCGTGGACCTCCTGCTCACCGAGAACCCGCTCTTCCGTCTTGTGCACCAGGGCTACGCCACCACCCACCGCTTCAGCGAGATCGAGGTGCCGGTGGCCACCGCCGCCGGCCTGGTGATCCTCAAACTCTACGCGTTACCGTCCGTGTACAGGCAGGGCGACCTGCAACGAGCCGCTCTCTACGAGACCGACATCGCCATGCTCTGCCAACGCCACCGACTGGCGTTGCCGCCCTTGCTGGCCCTGGTGCGCACCCACGTGGAGCCCGGTCAGTTCGACGAACTGGCACGCATTGTCGCCGAGATCGAGGCGCGGCTGGCGCGAATGAACGCCCACAAGCGGCCTTGACCGGTCGCACCGCTCGCCGCCGACGTCGCCCTGCCTGATTGACCCGGACGGCGAAGTCTCTACTATCCACCGTCGGAGCCGACCACGACGGACGCTCGGGTTTACCCCCCGGCCGAGGCGTGGTCAGGGGCCTTCCCATCGCGGCTGATGGACGGTTCCAGTTCCCACCGGTGGCGTGTTGCCACCGGCTGCCGCGGCCTCCGAAACGCTAGAGTGGCGTCTCTCGGACCGCGCAGGTGTGCGGTTCACAGGGTCAAGGTCCGTGCCCCATCGGCTCGGGCCGTCGCGGCGGAGGTTTGTGGTCCGGGTTACCCCGGCAAAGCCATTTTCACTGGCCGATGGTGTAACGGTAGCACAGCAGTTTTTGGTACTGCTTGTCCTGGTTCAAATCCAGGTCGGCCAGCTTTTTCCCATCGCGCTTGTTCTCGTCTCACGATGCACGCATCCGCCACCCAACCCGCGCCCATCGCCGTCATCCTGGCCGCGGGCAAGGGCACGCGCATGCAGAGCGACCTGCCCAAGGTGCTGCACCCCATCGGCGGGCGGCCCATGGTTCACGCCGTGGTTGATGCCTGCCGCGCGGCCGGTTGCCGGCGCATCATCCTGGTCGTGGGCTACATGCAGGATTTGGTGCGCGACGCCTTCGCCGGCACCACGGGCGCGATGAGCGCCGCGGGCGTGGAGTTCGCCGTGCAGGACCAGCAACTGGGCACGGGCCACGCCGTGCAGTGCTGCGGCCCGGCCTTGCGGAGCGCGAGCGCCCAGCCCGGCCAGGCCGTGTTCGTGCTCGCGGGCGACGGCCCCCTCATCCGCCCGCACACCCTGCGGGTGCTTCTCGACCGCCACCGGTCCAGCGGCGCTGCCAGCACGCTCGCCACCTCGATCATCGCCGACCCGACGGGCTACGGCCGCATCGTGCGAGACGGCTCTGGTCGTTTCACGGGTATCGTCGAGCACAAGCAGTGCATGCCCGCCCAACTGGCCATCCGCGAAGTGAACCCGAGTTACTACTGCTTCGATGCCCACGCCCTCTTCGCCACGCTCCCCGCGCTCAGGCGCAACGAGCCCTCGGGCGAGTACTACATCACCGATGTGCCGGCCCTGCAACTCGCACGCGGCCAGCGTGTCGAGGTGATCGACGCGGTGCCGCCGGAAGACGTGCTCTCAATCAACACGCCCGAACAACTGGCCGAGGTGGACGCGATTTACAGGCGGCGGGCCGTCGCGGCCGCCGCGGGAGCAGCCGCGTGACCGACTCCAACGGCAACCAACTCCGCATCTTCGCCGGGCGCAACTGCGTGGACCTGGTCGACCGCATGTGCAAACGCCTGGGCATCGCCCGGGCCGAGGCCCGCACGGAGATCTTCCCCGACGGTGAGACGTTCGTGAAGGTTGAGGAGGACGTGCGCGGGCGGGACTGCTATGTGGTGGTCTCCACCTGCACGCCCGTGAACGACAACCTCATGGAGTTGCTGGTCTTTATCGACTGCCTCAAGCGGGCCAGCGCCAGGCGCGTCACCGTCGTCATCCCGTACTTCGGCTACGCGCGGCAGGACCGTAAAGACGAGGGCCGCGTCCCCATCACGGCCAAACTGGTCGCCAACATCATCACCGCCGCGGGGGCCAACCGCGTGCTCGCGCTGGACCTGCACGCGGCTCAGATTCAGGGCTTCTTCGATCTGCCGGTGGACCACCTCTCCGCCACGCCGGTCTTCTCCAAGTACTTCCTCTCCATCCGCGACCAACTGTCCGACCTGTGCCTGCTCAGCCCGGACGTGGGCAACGTGAAGGTGGCCGAGGGCTTCGCCAACATTCTGGGCGGCGAACTGGCGATCATCTTCAAACGCCGCATCTCGGGCAGCGAAGTGACGACCGACAACATCATCGGCAACGTCAAGGGCAAGACGGTCCTGATGTTCGACGACATGATCTCCACCGGCAGCACGATTGTGGAGGCCGCCAAACTCGTCGCCAGCATGGGCGCGCGCGAGGTGATCGCCGC
>CAZNEU010000342.1:0-9569 GCA_964571915.1 uncultured Phycisphaeraceae bacterium | reverse complement strand
CTCGCTCGCTGGCATCCACTCGCCCCAATCGCATGCTCCCTTGGCCGCAGCACTCCCGCCGCGGCAATCGGAGGCACCTATCCATGCGATTGCGAATCGGCGAACTCCTTGTCAAACGCGGCCTGCTCACACTCCAGCAGTGCGAGCAGATCCTCAATCTGCAACGCCAAAGCCAACGCCCCTTCGGCGCCATCGCCGAAGAGCAGTTCAACCTCACCCCCAAGGCCCTCCACGCGGCCTGGGCCGAGCAGTACGAGCAACTCGCCCCCCGGGCCAACCCGCTGGGCGAGCGGGTGGAGCCCAAGGCCCTTGCGCTGGTCTCGCGCCGCCAAGCCTGGCAGTTCCGCATGTTGCCGTTGCGGTTTGAGAGCGGCGAGGTGGTCATCTGCACCACCCGCCAGCACCTGCCCCGGGCCCTCAACTTCGCCTACCGCCACATCGGGCCCGAGTGCTCGTTCGTGATCGCCGAGCCGCAGCACCTCGGCTCCGCCCTCCAAGAGCATTACCCCTGGTCCGGACCCGTCGATGCCGCCATCGTCGGCGACCTGGCCGCGGCTTCCACGTAGACCTCGCCCGGAGTGATCGGAGAGAGAACCCCCCACCCCCCACCCCCCCCACCCCCCACGGAAGTGGCGGGAAGGAACATCAGGATCGATCGGTTTTCTCGCGGGCCGGGTGCCACACCCACCTCGCACAGGCGTGGGAGCAAGGCCCGCGAGCGAGCGGCGCGGCTGAGGACGGTCAACAGCCACGCCGGCGAGCCGGAGGGTCGGCAACGGGCACGCAGGATGCGTCGCCCGACCGAATCCGGAGTTTCGCAACCCGCCGGGGCCCCACGGGGACGGCGTTCTCGGTTCACTCGGCATCGGCCCGGTCGCGACACGACCCGGGCCGGTGCCGCTTTTGAGGCAAGGGATCAAGGGATCGAGGGAGCGAGGGAGCGAGTCAAACCAGCCGCCATCCGACTTGTTCCCTCGATCCCTCGATCCCTCGATCCCTCTATCCCACGCCTTCACCTACCATTCCGGTTCATGCCCCGCACAGCCCAACCCACGCCCAAAGCCCGCCCCAAAGCGGCACCAGCCCCCGCGCCCACCAACACCGTCGCGTTCGTTTCGCTGGGCTGCCCCAAGAACCTGGTGGACTCTGAGAAGATGCTCGGCCTGCTCGCGTCGGACGGCCTGACACCGGTTGATTACACCGCCGCCGAGGCGGGCGAGCACCTTGATGCCATCGTCATCAACACCTGCGGCTTTCTCGAAGCCTCCAAGGAAGAATCGCTGGGCGTGATTCAGGAGGCACTCAAGCGCAAGGCCGCGGGCCAGGTCGGCCGCGTGGTGGTGGCCGGGTGCCTCGTGCAGCGCCATCGCGCCAGGATGCTGGAATGGGCGCCCGGCATCGATGCCATGATCGGCGTGTTCGACCGCGACCACATCGTTGATGCCGTGCGCGGGCCGAGGGGAGGCCGTGCCACCGACCGTGCCACCGACCGTGGCTCTGCACGGTCGGTGCTCTCCGACCCCCCATCCCCCGACCAACCCAAATACTGGATCGCCTCCAACGCCCTCGTCGCTGCCACCGAGCGCGGCCTCTCCACCACCGGCCTCACCGTCAACGGCAAGGACGGCAACGGCATCGGCTACTTCGAGGACGACCGCACGCGGCTGCGACTGACGCCGCGCCATTACGCCTACCTGCGCGTGAGCGAAGGGTGCAACCAGAACTGCGCCTTCTGCACCATCCCCTCTATCCGCGGCAAGATGCGCTCCAAGCCGCTGGATGCCATCTTTGCCGAGGCGAAGGAACTCATCGCCGATGGCGCGTTCGAGTTGCACCTGATCGGGCAGGACACGACGAGTTACGGCGATGACATCGGCAGCGGGCTGGCGAGCGGCGGCGGCCTGCCGGCGATGCTCCGCACCGTGAGCCGCGCGTTTGATGAACTGGGCGTGAAGGACGGCTGGATCCGCCTGATGTACGCCTACCCGTCGAACTTCAGCCGCGCGTGCATAGAGGCCATTCGCTCCACGCCGCGCGTGCTGCCGTACATTGATATTCCCCTTCAGCACGCCAGCGACCGCGTGTTGACGGCCATGCGCCGCAACATCTCGCAGAGCGCCACGCGCCGCCTGATGGATGACCTCCGCGCCCGCGTGCCGGGGATCACCATCCGCACCACCTTCATCTCCGGCTTCCCCGGCGAGACCGAGGCCGACCACCGCGAGTTGCTCGACTTCGTGCGCGAGCAGAAGTTCGAGGCGCTGGGTGTGTTCGAGTACAGCCACGAGCCGGGCACCGTTGCGGGCACGATGGAAGATGACCCGATGCTCGCGGTGCCCGCCAAGGTGAAGGCCCGCCGGCGCGGCGAGATCATGGCCCTGCAACAGGAAACCGCCTTCGCACGCAACGCGGCCCTGGCGGCGGAGTTCGACGAGGAGCGCCCGACCACCACGGGCCGGCGCGTGGATGTGCTCATCGACTCATCCCTCAAATCCCGCGGCCGGGCCACAGCGGGCGTGGGCAAGGGCGGCGGGCTTTATCAGGGCCGCACGGCTGCTCAGGCTCCGCAGATCGACTCGACCACGTTCGTGCAGAGTGGCGAGGCGCTCAGCCCCGGCGAGTGTGTAGCTTGCACGATTGTGGGCCACGACGGTTACGACCTGATCGCCCGCCCGACGAACGAACTGGAGAAGCGGGTGGGGCTGAAGGTGATTGGGTAGGGCTGTGCTGGCCCTACGCACGATCATCCCGCCGAAGCGTCGGGATGATCGTGGCACCCGGCCTCCCGGAACCGGTGCATCGCGGTTCACGAGGGTTGGAGACACCGCCTGAAAGGCGGTGCCACGAGGCCTCGGAGAAAAGAGAACTGCACCGGTCCGGCCCCCCCTGCCGATACCCTTTTCTCTCATGCTGCGCCCCGGCCAGGTCATTACGCTGTGCGTCGTCGCCCTTCTCACGCTGGGCGTGGTCATGGTCAACTCCGCCGGCATGACGGTGGATGCCAAGAACTCCGCCGCGGGCCTGCTGCTCTCCCGTTCGACCATCTACATGGCCCTGGCCCTCGCGGCCATGGCCTTCGTGGCCTTTCTCGCACCCGTGCACTGGCTCGAAGCCGTCCGCCCGCGCGAACCCGCCACCGACGCCTCCAGCCCATCGTCCACGACCACCGGCCCCTCAGGGTGGTCGCTGGGCACGCTCTGGGTCGGCACGCTCGGCCTCCTCGCCGTCGTCTGTGTTGTCTATCTCCCCGGCATCGGCTCGGCACGCAAGGGCCAGAACCGCTGGGTCGAGTTCCGCCTCCCCGCCATCGGCGACCTCACCATCCAGCCCAGCGAACTCGCCAAGTGGGGCCTGGTCATCCTCATCGCGTGGTACGCCGCGGTCATGGGCCGCCGCCTCGCCTCGTTCTTGGCGGGCCTTCTCCCCGCCCTCGTCGCTATCGGGCTCATCGCCGCGGCCGTGGCCCTCGCCGATCTGGGCACCGCCGTGCTGCTGTGCGCGGTCTCTGTCGCGCTCCTGCTGGCCGCGGGCGCGAAACTCTGGCACTTTCTCGTGATGCTCCCCCCGGCCGCGCTCGCCCTTGCCGCGGCCATCATCGCCCAGCCCTTCCGCCTCGACCGCATCCTCAGTTTCTTGCAGCCCTACCAGGACCCGCAGGGCAAGGGCTACCAAATGATCCAGAGTTTGGTCGCCATCGCCAACGGCGAAATCTTCGGGCGCGGTCTGGGCAACGGCCTCCAGAAGTTTGGCTACCTTCCGGAAGACACCACCGACTTCCTGTTCTCCATCATCTGCGAAGAACTCGGCCTGTTCGGGGCCTTACTCGTCATCGCGCTGTATGCCGCGCTGCTGCTCTCGGGCATCGCCATCGTGCGCCGCCAGACCGGCCCGATGCTCAAACTCATGGCTCTGGGTGTCATCACGACCGTGGGCGTGCAGGCTCTCATCAACCTCGCCGTGGTTACCGGCCTCGCCCCCACCAAGGGCATCGCCCTGCCGTTGCTCTCGTCGGGCGGAACCGGGTGGATTCTCACGGCCGCGTCGCTGGGCCTGCTGGTGGCGATGGACCGCCTGAACGCGCCGGATGAAGCCCACGCCGCCGCCGCGAGCACATCGGGCGGCCTGCTCGTGGCCCTTCCCCTGCCGCCCGGGCGGGCGTGAGAGCCTGACTGTGGCCCCCCCCACCTTCATCTTCGCCGGCGGCGGCACCGGCGGCCACCTCTACCCCGGTCTGGCCATCGCCCGTGAACTTGGCGCCCTCACCGGCCCGGACACGCGCTGCGTGTTCCTCTGCTCCTCGCGCCCCATTGATGCCTCCATCCTCTCCGCGGCTTCTGCCGAGTTTCACCCCATCAGCGCCCAGCCCTTCTCGCTCCGCCCCCATGCCCTCTGGCGCTTCGCCAACTCCTGGGGCCTGGCCATCCGCCAGACCCGCTCGGTCATTCGCGATGAGCGCGCGCGCAACGCGAACCTCCGCCTCATCGCCCTGGGCGGCTTCGTCGCCGCGCCCGCCGTGCAGGCCGCCATCGCGGAGGGCCTTCCCGTCGCCCTCATCAACCTCGATGCCGCCCCCGGCAAGGCCAACCGTTGGATGTCCTCGCGCCTGCGCTCCCGGCCCGGCGCCCTCGCCTTCACCACCTTCCCGGTCTCACACCCGTTCGCCCGCTGGTGGCAAACCGTTGCTCCAATCGTGCGGCGCGAGGCCGCGCCCGACTGCACGCGGGAAGAGGCCCGCGCGCGCCTGGGCCTCGACCCTGGCCGCCCCACGCTCATGGTTACCGGCGCGAGCCTCGGCGCACGCTCCATCAACGACCTGCTCCCCGCCTTCATCACCGCCCACCCAGCCGCCCTTGCACACTGGCAGGTTCTCCACCAAACCGGCACCGACGACAACACCGCCCTCACCGCCGCCTACGCCGCGGCATCCATGCCCGCCATCGTTACCAAGTTCGTGCCGAACATGGGCCTGTGGTGGCGCGCTGCCGATCTCGCCCTCGCCCGCGCCGGCGCGGGCCTCGTGGCCGAGGCCTGGGCCAACGCCGTGCCCACGCTCTTCCTTCCTTACCCCTACCACCAAGACCAGCACCAACGCCTCAACGCGCAGGCTCTTGTCCGCATCGGCGGGGCACTGGTCGAAACCGACCGCATCACGCCCGCCGCCAACCTCGCCGCCATCGGCCCCGCCCTCCTCGACCTGCTGAGCAACCCCGCCCAACGCGCGGCCATGTCTGCCGCCATCCGCACGCTCGGCCCAGCCAACGGGGCTGCTCAAATCGCCGCCGCCCTTCTCCAACCCGCCACCGCCTGACTCGGGAAATCGCCCGAACCGGCCGCGTTTCACCTGCCATTTGCGCAGCGTGTGGTAGACTGGAGAAGTCATGGACCCGCACACAGGGACGGGCGACCGCCACGCCCACTCCCGACCACAGACCGACCCGAACCCCAGCGCGGCCAGATCCGCCTGCGTGATCTGGCACCCCGGCCCCGGCGAGCCGCCCGCAGACCTCGTCCGCAGTTTCCAGCACCACGGCGCGGCCATCACCCTCTGCACAGACCGCTTTGCCGCCCTGGCACACGCCTGCCTCGCCACACGCCCCCAACCCGGCGCCCCCGCCCGCGCCCTCCTCGTCGTCCTCGTCAACCCGCTCAACCTGACCGGCGCGGCAGACCTTGTTCGCGCCCTGCGCCGCTTCGCTCCCGCCTCCGCCGCGTGGGTGTTTGAGCGTTCCGCCAAACCGGCCCTCCGCGCCGTGTCTGCGGGCGACCTCGTCCGCTGGTCGGCCCCCGAAGCGAGTTCGCCCGTTTCCCCTCCCTCTGGGAGGGGCGAGGGGAGGGACGAGGCAAGGACCGAACCAACACCAAGCACAAATCCGCCCGATCCACACACCCTTCCCCTGCGTATAGATCAGCGACGCACCCGTTCCTCTCCGCCGCGGCAAGCCCAGCCGCGATTGCGCCTTGCAGGCCAGGAAGGCACCGTTCACGGTCCTCGCGCGTTCGGCCCCGCACCCCCGGCCATCGAGCCCAAGCCGCTGGGCAGCGCCCCGGCGGCTTTGCCCGCGCCGGCTGCGGCCGCGCCCGGCGATAGCGCCGTGGACTCCGGCCCGCTGCTGAGCGCGGAGGAACTCTCGATGCTCCTCAGCGACGACTTCGCGATCGACCCCTCACGCCCGGACGACACGCAAGACGAACCGCCCCCCGCCTCTTCCGCCGCGCCCCGTGCCTCCTGAACCCCGCGTCCGCTCGCATGTCCAGCCTTCCCTCCCAACCCGGCCCGCCCAGCGCAGATGCGCCCTCGCTGCGCCTCATCACGGTGGGCCGCACGGGCCTCGAGCACGCCCTCCGCCGCGCCGCCTCCGCCGAGGCGCTCGAACTGGTGCGCGTCCCCACGCCCCTGGAGGCCGTGGGCGAACTGGGCGAACCGCTCGACAGCATCGACCGCGCCGCTGTGCTCATCGCCAATGGCGCCGTCGCCCCGGAAGAAACGCTCTCCTTCATCGCCGCGCTGCGCCTCATCGACCCTTCCGCCCCCGTTCTGCTCGTGGCCGATACCGATGCCGCGGCGGCCGATGCACCGATCCCCGCCGGCTACGACGGCATCGTGCCGCCCGACGCCACCGCGGAAGAAATCCTCACCGCTATCGCGCTCATGCCCGAGCCGGCCGCGGCTCATCCCCCTCCGCTCTTAGCGGAGGGGGTGGCTGATCCGCCGCAGGCGGAGCAGACGGGGGAGGCGCCCCGCCCCGGCCCTGACACCGCCGACACGCCGCTCATCCACGCCCTGCTCACCGGGCGCGACCTGCTCATTCCCGCGATGGACCTGATCCGTGCCCGCGTGGGTTCGCCGCTCGTCCACTTCACGCCCGCGCCATCCCCGGGCACAGCCGCGCCAGCCCCGAGCGCACCCTCCGCTTCCATCGCCAGCGTCCCCGTCGCGAACCGGGCCACGGTCTTCGGCACGCTGGCCTCGCCGGCACTCGCGGCTGAGGCCCTCGCCCCGCACGGCCTGTGGCTGGGCGCGTGGCTGGCGCTCGCAGACCAGCAGACCGCCCTGCGCCAGGCCGCGATGCTCGACGACCTGACCGGCGCGTACAACCGGCGTTACTTTGACCGCTATCTCGCGGCCGCGCTCCAGCAGGCGCAGTCTCACCGCCACACGCTGACGCTGCTGCTGTTTGACATCGACGATTTCAAGTCCTTCAACGACCGCTTTGGGCACCCGGCGGGTGATGACATCCTGCGCGAGACCGTGCGCCTGTTGCGCTCGGTCATCCGCCCCGGCGACCGCGTGTGCCGCATCGGCGGCGACGAGTTCGCGGTGATCTTCTACGAGCCGCAGGGCCCGCGCGACCCCGCCAGCAAGCCCCCCGAATCCGTGGCGCACATCGCGCAGCGCTTCCAGAGCCAGGTGCGCGAGCACCGCTTCCCCAAACTGGCGGACAAGGCCCCCGGCCCGCTCACCATCTCCGGCGGCCTGGCCACGTACCCGTGGGACGGCCGCACGGTGGAAGAACTGCTGGAACGGGCCGACCAACTTGCGCTCGAATCCAAACGCGCCGGCAAAAACGCCATCACGCTCGGCCCGGGCCATGCCTGAACCGGGTACCACCAACCCCGCAAAGGGCGGCGAAGCCGAAGGCCTCCCATGAAGGGGGCGAGCAACGCCCCTAACCGCTCATGCCGCTGGTGCAAAGCGTTCTTCACGTGCAATCTGGCTATCTTTGAAGATCACGGGCAACTCCCGTGCTCTTGCTGCGTAGGGGAAGAGTCAGGGTGGCCGCGTTTGGAAGGAGCCCAGTGTGGTAAAGCGTTGGCGGGAGGCTGCAAGGTTATTGCAGGTGTTGGCAGGGGCGCTGGCCGCGTGGGCTGTTGGCGCGCCAGCGATGGCCGCGTTGCCACCTCCGCCCGCCGGCGTGCAGACCATCGAGCGGTACGGGATGGAGTTCAGCGTGGTGGGGGCACCGGGGAACGCACCTTATCCCGGCAACGTCTTCGGAACGGGCGCGGGCATTGGGGGGGTCGGAACGGAGTTTGGGATTGCCCGGCTTGAAATCACCAACACCCAGTGGCTTGCCTTTGTGAACGCCTTCTCCCCCTTGTACACGGGCCACCGGTTCGACTCACGCTTCACGGGGCGTGACATTTTCCCTTCAAGCCTCGATCCGAACGAGCAGCCCGGCTGGTACATCCGTCCGGGCCGTGAAAACTGGCCGGCGGACATGACCTGGCGCTTCGCGGCGATCTACTGTAACTGGTTGACCAACGACAAGGGTACTGATCCGTCCGCATTCGCCAGCGGTGCATACGACACAACCACGTTCACCGCGGCCGCGGGCGGGGGGCTGAACGATCAGTTGGCTCGCTCCGCCGGCGCAAAGTTCTGGATTCCCTCGCTCGATGAATGGGTGAAGGCCACGTACTACGACCCCAACAAGGGCGGGACAGGCCAAGGAGGCTTCTGGACGCAGCCCAATCGCAGCGACGAGCCGCTTGTCTCTGGGTCGCCGGGCGTTGGGCAGACCAACGCCGACTGGGCCGGAGCCTTTCTCGGCGGGCCAGTGGGACTTTACGCGAACTCGTTCACGCCGTGGGGTCTGTATGACACTTCGGGAGGGCTGGCGGAATGGACGGAAACCACGTTGGACGTGGACCGAAAGAGTCGCGTCGCTAAGGGGACGTATTATTATGATGTTGTGTATGGCCTTAATGACAACATTGTTTATGTAGATGTCAGTGGCGGAGGGGATTCTGGCACAGCGGGGCTGCGCCTCGCCGGAACCGTGCCAGCGCCGCCCGTGGCCTGTATTGTGCTTACATGGGTTGGAGTGGCACTTTCAAGGAGACGACCATGACGATGCACCGCTTGGACCGATGGTTTGTGATTGGCGTTGGCTGCCTCGGTCTAACACAGACCGCATGGGGCGCGATCCGTATCATACAAACGGATGGAACAGGCGGCGTGAGTAATCAGAGCATCGTCAACACTCCAAGTGGTTGGGAAGTGTCGTTCTCGTGCTTTGGCACTCTTGCCGTTGGCGTCACCGTTGATGCAGACGCGGGTGAGCACATCAAGTTTGTTGAGGCGAACGTCACGTCCGGCCAGTGCCAGCTGTTTGTTGACCGCCGCGTCGGTGCCGCGACGGGAATTTCCAGGCTAGACGCGGTACGGCAGAGCGGTGGTGGGGGTGAGCTCATCATCCAGCTCGTGCGCGTGAACGGCCCGCAAGCGCGCATCGGCGGGGTTGGGACAGCGCAGCGGGGCCTGATTTCGAGCAACGTAATTGGCCAAGTGATTTGCGATGGCGACATCAACGCTGACGTCGTTGCAACAACCACGGCGCTGTCTTCAGCAGCAAACGTGATTCTCGTGCGTTCGGTGAATGGATCAATCACCGGGAATGTGCAAGCTCTGGCGGCACGCGTGCTAACAGGACGCTGCAAAACTCGGCGGTTTGGTGATTTCCAAAAAACCGAAGGCCCGGACGGTGCGAAGATGATGGCATGAGAGGCAAACGCAACGGTCAGGGCGGGATGTTCTACGCGATCGACCTCGAGGACCGGGTGCGTGC
>CAZNEU010000341.1:0-6465 GCA_964571915.1 uncultured Phycisphaeraceae bacterium | reverse complement strand
CGAGCGAGACGCGCGAGGCGTTGGTCTGGTCCTGCTGGCGGTTGAACTGCGGATCGCCGACCGGCGTGAAGGTCGGAACCGTGATCCCGATCAGGAAGGCGTTGCGGCCCGGCGCCGGGAGCGACTCCAGAGCCTCCGCCGCGCACGCACCTCTCGGCCGCCGCGGCAAGAACGCCCCCCGGGGTGGAGTGGCGTTTTGTGCGCGCCTTTGCGGCCCGCGTTGTCTCAACAGCGGGCAGGCCTGCGCGGGAAGTGAGGGGGAAGGGAACGCGGGAGCGCCCACTCGCGGTCGCCGGGTCAGACGCGGGCCGGTGGCGTGTTCGAGAAAGTGCGAAGAACCTGCGCGGACCGCTGGCCCTTGACGGCGTGTGGAGTACCCTACGGTGAAGATCGATCAGCCGCGTCGCTCGCCGGAGGCCGTGTTGGACTCGCCGGGCCTCGCCAACGGCCAAGGCCCCCACAGACCCATGAGCGTTGCCAGCGACACGACCGCCAACTCCAACCCCGCGCCGCACATCCACCTGGATCCGGACGAGGCCCACGACCCGCACGCAACGCGCTTCGGCGATTTCCTCAAGGCCGCGATCAAACTCAACGCGTCGGACCTGCTGCTCAAGAGCGGCAAGGCGCCGGTGCTGCGCATCCGCGGGGCCCTGAAAACCGTCGACACGGCCCCCATCACCGCGCAGGACTGGAAGAAGATCATCGACCACATCCTGGACGATGAGCAGAAGGCCGACCTGCACAAGTACGGCTCGGTCGATTTCGCCTACGACTACGACGAGAACGCCCGCTTCCGCGTGAACCTCTTCCAGGCCCGCGGCAAACTGTCGATGGCGGCCCGTCTCATCACCAGCAACATCCGCCGCTTCGAGGACCTGTACCTCCCCGCCATCATGGCCGAGGTGTGCATGCAGCCGCAGGGCATCGTGCTCATGTGCGGCGTGACGGGCTCGGGCAAGAGCACCACGATCGCCGCGATGCTCGACTACGTGAACGAGCGCAAGCCCGTCCACATCCTCACCATCGAGGACCCGATCGAGTACATCTTCACGGACAAGAAGGCGACGATCAACCAGCGTGAGATCGGCATTGACTGCCTGGACTTCAAGATCGCGCTGCGGGCCCTGGTGCGCGAGAACCCGGACATCGTGCTGGTGGGCGAGATGCGCGACCAGGAGACGTTCGAGGCGGCGCTGCACGCCGCCGAGACGGGGCACCTGGTCTTCGGCACCATCCACGCGTCGAGCACCACGCAGACGTTCAGCCGCATCTACGGCCTCTTCGAGCAGGAGGAGATCGACGGCGTGCGCCGCATTCTGGCGTACCAGATGCGGGCGTTCGTGTACCAGAAACTGCTCCCCACGCTCCACCCCAACATCGCGCGCATCCCCGCCCTCGAGATTCTCATCAACAACGGCGTGGTGCGCAAGTTCATCCTCGAAGGGCGAGAGGGTGAACTGCGCGAGTACCTCAAAACCATCGAGGCCCGCCAGACCGGCATGGTGGACTTCAACGGCTCGCTGGTGGAACTCGTGGAGAAGGAGTTCATCCACGTGCGCGTGGCGATGGACGCCACGCCCAACGGCGATGAACTGGCGATGCGCCTGAAAAAACTCGGTGGCAAGTAAGCGTCAGGGTGCGCCCTCTGCGGGTCGCCCGCTCCGCGGTTGCCCTGTGCAAACCTGCGGCAATAGAATCCGCACGGACCGGAAAAGATCGGGGAAAGTTCCCCGTTCCAGTGCTTCCTGGTTCAGGACCGCCGCTCGAAGAGTGCCCGAGTTCTCGACGGTTCCCGTTTCCTTGTTTCGGGCATGTGGATCGATGCGATGATCAAGATTTATGTCGGCAACCTCCCGTTCCGCACCACCGAGGACGAACTCCGCGGCATGTTCGCCGAGCACGGCGAGGTCGCTTCCGCCGCGATCGTTCTCGACCGCGACACCGGCCGCCCGCGCGGCTTCGGTTTCGTCGAAATGTCCGACGACGGCCAGGCCCGCTCGGCCATCGAGAAACTCAACGGCTTCTCGATGGAAGGCCGCGCCCTGGTCGTGAACGAGGCCCGCCCCCGCGAGGCCGGCGGTGGCGGCGGGCGCGGCGGCGGCGGTGGTGGCTGGGGTGGTGGTGGTGGCCGCAGCGGTGGGGGCGGTGGCTGGGGCGGCGGTGGAGGAGGTGGTGGTGGCGGCGGCCGCGGTGGCCGCGGCGGCAGCAGTGGAGGTGGTGGCGGGGGTGGCGGTGGTCGCTGGTAAAACTCCGGGCCGCGCGATTCGCTCGCGTGCGCTGAGGACTTTCCTCAATCACGGAAAACAGAAGGCCCGCGAGTACACGCTCGCGGGCCTTGTTCATTCCGGGTCCCAGGATGTTGCCGCACGCATCAGGCCCGCCGACGACGCTTGCACGCCGCGAGGCCGGCCAGCGCGGCAAGGGTCGCCGATGCCGGTGTCGGCACGACGGAGATGTCGATCGAATCGTTGGCCGCGCGGGGCGGCACTACTCTCATACGGATCGCCGTTGAATCTCGTGCATACGCAGAGCAGGCATGTCGGCCCACGCGAAGCGTGGGGGTACCCAAGAGCCTGACTTCGGTCGGCGATCCGTATCAGATACTCGCTCAAACATGCCCCACGTGGGCGCGAGCGGCAAGGAAAAAGCGTGGCGCGCGTGCCTGAAGTCGCGGTTATTCGGTGCTTACGCCCAGCGAACGGCACCGGCGCGGCGATGCCGGCGCACAACGGCCTGTTCACGCCGGGCTGGGCATGGCCCCCGGCGGCAGGTCGGGCGTGCCCCCGGGCGCGGGCCGCGTCGCCGCGGCGGCATCGCGGCTCTTCTTGGCCTCGGCGGCCAGCAGGTCGCTGATGGTGGGTTTGCCGATGGGTTCGCCGCGCATGAGGCGGTGGACGTCGGGCGCATCGAGCGTCTCGTACTTCAGCAGGCCGTCGGCGACGGCCACAACCTTGTCCCACTCACGTGCGAGCAGGGCCTCGGCATCCACATACGCCTCGTCGGCGAAGCGCTTCACCTCTTCGTCGATGATGCGGGCGGTCTCGTCGGAGTACGACTTCTCGGGCATGAACATCTCGCGCGTGTCGGAGCCCGCGTAGCGGATGAAGCCCAGGCGCGGGCTCATGCCCCATTCCTCCACCATGGTGCGGGCGATGCGGGTGACCTGGGCGATGTCGCCCATGGCGCCGCTGGACATATCGCCCATGGCCTTGTGCTCGGCGATGCGGCCGCCGCAGGCCACGCGCATGGTGGCCTGAAGCCACTTGAGGCCGTAGCCCATGCGGTCCTTCTCGGGCAGGCTGAAGGTGGTGCCCCCCATGTTGCCGCGCGGGATAATGGTGACCTTGTGCAGCGGGTCAGCATCCGCAAGCAGCACCTGCAGCACGGCGTGCCCCGCCTCGTGGTAGGCGGTGAGTTTGTTCTCGTCGGCCTCGCGGACGCGGCTCTTGCGGGCCCGCCCGAACTTGATCTTGTCGCGGGCCTCCTCCAGGTCGGTCTGCTCGATGAAGTCCTTGTTCTGGAGCGTCGCGGCGATGGCGGCCTCGTTCATGATCGCCGCCAGGTCGGCCCCGGAGAGCATGGGTGTGGCCTTGGCCATGCGTTCAAGGTCGGCATCCGGCCCCAGTTTCTTGTTCTTGGCGTGAACCTTGAGAATCTCCAGGCGCCCCTTCACGTCGGGCAGGGGCACGGTGATCTGCCGGTCGAAGCGGCCGGGCCGTGTGAGCGCAGGGTCCAGCACATCGGCCCGGTTGGTCGCGGCCACGATGATCACGCCGTCGCCCGTCGCGAACCCGTCCATCTCCACCAGAATCGCGTTGAGCGTCTGCTCGCGCTCGTCGTGCCCGCCGGTGGTGAAGCCCCCGCCACGCCGACGGCCCACCGCGTCGATCTCATCAAGGAAGATGATGCACGGCGCGGCATCCTTGGCCTGCTTGAAAAGGTCGCGCACGCGCGAGGCGCCCACGCCCACGAACATCTCCACAAAGTCCGACCCGGAGATGGAGAAGAACGGCACATCAGCCTCGCCAGCGATGGCCTTGGCGAGCAGGGTCTTGCCGCAGCCGGGTTCGCCGATGAGCAGCACGCCGCGCGGGATGCGCCCGCCCAGTTTGAGGAAGCGCTTGGGGCTCTTGAGGAACTGGATGATCTCCTCGACCTCGTCCTTGGCCTCGTTGATCCCGGCCACGTCGGCGAAGGTGATCCCGGTTTTTTCCTTCATCATCACGCGATGGCGCGACTTGCCGAAGTTACCGAGCATGCCCCCCGCGCCGCCCGCCGCGTTGCGCAGGCCGCGGAAGAGCAGCACCCAGATCACCAGCAGCACGATGCCGATGGGGAGCAGGCTGAGCAGCATCTGCGTCCAGAAACTCGTGGGCTGGTCCTTGAAGCGGCCGGCGGTGAGGTCGTCCACCTTTTGGAGCCAGAAGTCTCGCGCGCCGGAGATGCGGTAGAAGACCGGCCCCTCTTCGCCCTTGATCTGGCCCTCTTTGCGCAGGCCGTAAATCGCCGTGTCGCGCACCGAGACCGAACCCTCGGTGATGCGGCCGGACTTGTAGAGCGTGGCGAAGTCTGACCACGACGAAACCGGCTGCCCCTGGTCCGCCACGCTCGTGAGCAGCAGGAACGCGACCAGGCCCAGCACGAGCAGGGAGAGCAACCCGAAAAGCGAGCGTGACGGGCGCAGGTTGCCGGGCCCGCCCCCCCCGCCCCCGCCCCCGCCCTTGCCTTCTCCACCCCCGCCGTTGCCGGCACCCTTGCGCGCACCGTCGCCATCGGCTTCGTCTTGAACCTTGCGCTTGCGATCGTTGGAGTCGGCCATAGGAGAGAAACGTCCCCGCGGCAGTGGAGTGGCGGGCGAGAACTTCCTTCGGGCCCGCCGTTGCCGTGCGCAATGATATCGGCCCGGAACAGTGCGGGGGTGATGGGTCGAAGGCGCTCAAAGTGCCCAATGGGCGGGCTTCACCACGCCGAACGCAGTTCACCCACGATCGCCCGCGCCAGTTCCGCGATCGTGGCGTGCTGGCCCAGTTCCAGGCGCTCGTTCACGGGACCGCTCGTGCCCCGTGCGGGCACGAAGGCCTCCGCCGCGCTGAAGGCACGCCGGCCCACCAGCACCTTGCCGGTGCGGTTGTCTTTCCACTCAAAGTCGACCGTGATTTCGACGGCGAGTTGCTCGACCAGGCCGGAGTCTCGGGCGGTTGAGATTTTTCGCAGTTCGCTGGATGTGATGCTGCCTCGCAGGGTCGTCTGAGCCGCGTCGGACTGGTCCACACGCCACGGTGTGGTCTTGCGCACCTCGGCCACGAGCGCGGCGGCCAGTTCGGTCTCGATGCCGCGCGAGAAGGTCGTGTTCTCGAAGATCGGCACGTTGATCGACGCGATACCCGCGTCGTAAGTGGATGAGAACGAATAGCCCTTGGCCGGGTCCGTTGTGCAGGCGGGCAGGACCAAGCCGAACGCAAACAGCAGCACGAGCGCAAGCGGCCCGCCCTCGCCCGGTCGAAGAGAACCGCCGGCTTGCCCTCGCGGCTTGAACGCCGTGCGTGTGCTCACGGCGTGGCCTCCGGGGCGGGTGTCGGGTCTGCCGCGCTCGCATCCGCGGCCTTGGCCAGCCAGCCGCGCTCACGCATCACATCAACGGCCTGACCCGCGGCGGCGGTTTGCGGGTGGGCCGCCAGCAGACGGTTGAGCGTGTACCGGGCAGACACCAAGTCCCCCTTGTTGAAGTAGTAGCGGGCGCTCTCCATCATCTGGGCCCCGGCGGATTCGTCGATGCGTGTGAGCAGGGCCTCGTCGAGCCCGGCCTGCTGGGCCTGGGCGGGGTAGAGACTGCTGAAGCGGCGGATGAGCACGCGGGAGTCGGTGAGGGGCGAGCCGTCGTAGCGTGGGCCCTTGAAGCGGGCGAGACTCGAGTAGATGCGCCGCTGCATGGCCTTCATGCGGTAGGGGCTTTGCGGGTAGTTCAACAGGAACAGTTCGTACGCTTCGCTGGCGAGTTCCATGTCCGATTCGCGGTAGTAGTAGTCGGCCAGTTCAATGCCCGCGCGCTCGGCCAGTTGGCTGCCGGGCAGGCGCTCCTGAATACGGATCAGCAGTTCCGTGCCGATGTCGTCCGCCGAGACCCAGCGGAAGCCGAAACTCCTGCGGTCCAGACCGTTCACGTAGCGCACGGCGATCTCGAGTTCGCGCTCGTTGGCCGTGATGAACTCCGGCTGCCCGGCGAACTGCTTGATGACCACCTCGTAGTCGTACAGCGCCTCGAACTCATCGCCCGAGGCGGTCAGCGCATCGCCGCGCGTGATGTACGCCAGCGGCAGCAACGCACTCTTTGATCGTTCGTTCTTGTCCAGCCACTTGGTCATCGCGCTCAGCGCGGCGGCGGGGCGGTCTTCGGCAAGGTCCTTGCGGGCCTGCGCGATGATCGCCTCATCACTCCCCGGCGCGGGCGCAGCGCCGGCTTTC
>CAZNEU010000340.1:0-1772 GCA_964571915.1 uncultured Phycisphaeraceae bacterium | reverse complement strand
GGTCAATACCGCTGCAATGGATTGTTCCGGTGTGACGGAAGAACGGCTCGAAGATTCCTCCGATGCCCATATCCTTTTCGGTATGCGGCGGCAGCCAGTCGTCCTCACGGGAAAGGTTTTCTTTCCATTTCAGCCAGGCTTCACGGGATTCGGCCGTGAGCAGATCTTCTTCCTTGAACCCATGTGCCTTCGCAAACCGGAGTGCGCCTTCACCCACGATCAGAACGTGGTCGGTTCTTTCCATCACCATCCGCGCCACCTTCGATGGGTTCTTGATGTTGCGCAGCGAGGCGACGGCGCCCGATTTGTGCGTGGGTCCATGCATCACGCTGGCATCGAGTTCCACGATGCCGTCTTCGTTGGGCAGGCCACCCAGGCCCACGCTCTGGTCGGTGGGATCATCTTCAACGAGTTTCACGCCCCCCACCACCGCCTCCACGGGGTCGGCCCCCGCCGCCAGCAGTTCCATGGCGCGGGCAACCGCACCGCCGCCGGTGGCGGCGTTGGCGTTAGCCGAGCCGACGATGCAAGGGCCGCGGTGGGCATCGCCGGTGGGGGCGGCGGGTGCCTGCGCTGCCGCGGCGGCGCGTGTGCGGCCCGCGCCGCCGAGCAGACCGGCCGCGGCGGTTGCGGCGGCGGCGAAAAGAAACTGGCGGCGTTCAAGGGTGTTCATCGCGAGTTTGTACCGTGGATCGGACCCCGGCGTGGGGCGTTCCGGCCGCGTGGGCCGGGCCTGAGCAAACACAACCCGAACATAGAGCGCAAATCAATTGGTTTTCGGGTTGACAGCGGCCGTGCAGGCTGTAATCTGTTGTAGGGTGGATCGGGCACGATGGCGTGTTTTTTCAGAGAGAGAGCGCATATGGGCATTTCGCGTTTGTCGTTGTCGGCTGTGGCTGGTACTGCCGCGGCGTTGGCGTTGGCTTCGGTCGCGGGGGCAGCGATCTCGCTGGTCTCGTCGACCGCGACGATCGTGCATACATCGAATCTGGGAACCGCGCCGCCCTCGCGCACGACCGGAGCGTTCGCACCTATAGACTACGCCTCGGCCGGCGTGGCCACGCCCCCGCTCACGCTGCCGCTGGGCGCGCTGGTGCTGGGCGGGGCGAACACCACGGCCAAGGCGGGCCTCGGCACCGTAACGTCGAGTTCCTTCATTGGCGTGGTGCTGGCCTCGGGCACGAGTTTGACGCAGAAGGGCAACCTGGACGCGAGCCCCGCCACCGCCAGCACGCTGACGATCAGTTTCTCGGCGACGTGGCTGGTGAGTGGCTCGTTCGGTGCCGGGGCGCTTGCCGGGGCCTCGCTCACGAGCCTCGGGTCCCTCCCCGCCAACCCGCCCCCGGGTCCGAACGTGCCGTCGCCCACGGCGTTCTACAAGACGGGCGTGTCGGCAACATTCACGCACAGTGTGGGAGGCAACCCGGCCACGCCGTTTCGCTCAGCGATCTCCAACGCCACCTTCCTGAGCACGAACTTTCAGGGTCCGTTCTCGCTCTCCAACTCAGACCTTGTCGGTACCATACCGGGTGTGTTTACGGACGGCACGCTCATCACCCTCGCGGGTACGTTCACGTATTCGATCCACAACGATGGCCAAGAGGCCAGTTTCGAACTCAAGAACGTCGGCCCGGATGGCAGAACTGCCGGCGTGTCGGACGTGCCCGCACCTTCCGCCGCGGCGTTGGTCGGCCTGGCCGGGTTGGTCGCGGCGCGCCGGCGTCGCGCCTGAAGCGGCAGAGATTGAAACCGGAAAAACGCAAGCCCACGGA
>CAZNEU010000339.1:0-3607 GCA_964571915.1 uncultured Phycisphaeraceae bacterium | reverse complement strand
GGGCTCACGATCGTGTTCCACCATGTGTCGGTCGGGGTCTTCCCCCTCGCCGCTTTCTCCGGCCCCACCAAGCCCGGTGCCATGTAGGGGATGCGGTCAATATCGTCGTAGCGATAGGTGTAGTTCTCTGGGTCTTTCGCGTACCACAAAATGTTGTCGTGCTTGGCCGACCAACGCTTCGTCGCCCGTGCCCCGTAGTCGTACGCCCAGATGATCTCGTTGATGAACGACTCGCGCCCGAAGATCGAATCCAGCAGCACCTTGCAGTAATGCACCTCGCGGTAGTCGATGTGCAGGAAGAACGAGCCCGTTGGCGTGAGCAGCCGATACGCCTCGCGCAGGCGCGGCTCCAGAAAACCCAGATAATCGTCGAACGCATCCGCGTACGCCTTCGTCCCCACCTTCACCGTGCGGTACCGGTTGCCCTGATACCCCACCCGGTCGCCCTCGTCATCACGCACCGCGCGAATCTGCGTGCGGGCCTGCACCCGCCCCGTGTTGAACGGCGGATCAATGTAGACCAACTCGAACGACGCGTTGGCGAAGCCGCGGATGATCTCCAGATTGTCGCCGAAATGAATGTCGAGCATGGTCGTCTCCCGGACCCGCAGTCTAACAGACAGCCCCCGCCGCACCAGTGCCTCCGCCGCAGGCGGACCCAGTGCCTTCCCCTACAACCTCGCGAAGTGCGGCAACTCACCCACCAGCGGCCGCGCGTATTCGATGAACGCCTTGCTCACATCGTGCGTGCCGCTGATGAACTCCTCGGGCATGCGCTTGGTCTTGGCGGCCACGTCGCCCAGGCCGATGAGTTTCTTCTCGATCTTGTAGGGGTGGTTGGAGAGGCGGATGATGGCCACGCTTCCCTCCCTTTCGCCGCGTGCGGCCTGCTGGGCCGCGAAGGTTCCCGCGCCCCGCGCCTCCGCCGCGTCGATGTGCGACACGTCCGGCCAGCAGCGCTGCAGGTACCCCAGCGTGTCGGCCCGGACGCGCGGAGCCTTGCCGCTGGGCGTCTTGATCCGCTCCTTCACCAGGTTCGCCAGTTGGTCTCCCAGCGCGCCGCTCCCCGAAAGTTGCACGTTGCCGTGAGAATCGGTCTGGGCGGCGGTGATGAGCGTGGCCCCGATCTCCTTGCCCTCCTTGTTCTTGATCCCCTCGGACACGGCCACCTGGCACCGCCCGATGCGCAGGAAGACACTCTCCACCTCCTTGAGGAAGCGCTCGGTGTCAAAGGGGACTTCGGGCAGGTAGATGAGGTGCGGCCCGTCGCCTTCCTTCTCGCGCGCCAGGGCGCTCGCGGCGGTCAAAAAGCCCGCGTTGCGGCCCATCACGACGTTGATCTTGATGCCGGGCAGGCTGGCGTTGTCGCGGTCGTCGGCCATGAAGGCGGTGGCCACATAGCGAGCAGCGCTGGGGTAACCGGGCGTGTGGTCGTTGAGCATCAGGTCGTTGTCAACGGTCTTGGGCACGTGGAAGCAGCGGAGTTCGTAGCCCGCCTCCTTGGCGAGTTCGTTCACGATGCGGCACGTGTCGGATGAGTCGTTCCCGCCGATGTAGAAGAAGTAGCGCACGTCGTTCTTCTTCAGCGCCTCGAGAATCTTCGTGCAGTCCTCCCGGTTGGGCTTGTCGCGGCTGGAGCCCAGGTAACTGGACGGGGTCTTGGCGATCTTGGCGAGCAGGTCGGCAGGGAGAACCGAGAGGTCCACGAGCGACATGCCCTTCATCAGGCCGGTCACGCCGTGGCGCATCCCCCACACCTTCTTGATGCCGCGCACGCCTTGCAGACCCTCGATGACCCCGACGAGGCTCTGGTTGATGACGGCGGTCGGCCCGCCCGATTGGCCCACGATCGCCGCGCCTTCGAGCAACTTGTTTGGCATGGCCGGAGCGTATGCGATTCACGCCGGGGCGTGAAGGCTCGGAACTCAACACGAAGCACACGGGGGGCCACGGAGAGGGCATTTGTTCAGCGCAGCGCCCCCGTCAATCCCGGCCTTCCTCCGTGGTTCTCTGTGAACTCCGTGTTTCAATCCGAACCCCGCTCGCGCTTCTGGGCGTTCATCGGCCAGGTGCCAAACCCCTCCGGCGCAACATCGGGCTTCACATACATCGCCATCACCACATCATCGCTGTAGCACCCCGGCCCGAGTTTGAAGTGCCGGCGGCTGCGGTGTTCCTCCACAAACCCGACCCGCTGGTAGAGCGCGAGCGCGGGCGCGTTGGCGGGAAACACGCCGAGCCATACTTTTTCAAGGCGCGGGTGTGCCGCGGCCCAATCGAGGAGCGCGCCGAGCATCGGCCCGCCGATGCCGCGGCCGCGGTGCGTGGAGGCCAGGCCCATGCCGAAACTGCCGGTGTGGGCGATGCGAGTGCGCACCTCGGGCCGAAAGATCAGACTGCCCACCACGTTGCCGTGCATCTCCGCCAGCAGGAAGAGGCCGTCGGGGTTGGTGCTCGCCTCGGCGATGACGGCCCGCTCCTGCTCCACGCAGAGCGTGAACTCGGCGCGCGTGGTGAGCGTGTAGTCGCAGGTCTCGAAGATGTTGTGGGCGAGGGCGATGAGAACCGCGGCATCGTCGGGCGTCGCGCTGCGTACGACAACCACTCCGCCGTCTCGCGTGGGTGCTGAGATGGGCTGGATCACGGCCATGAGGCGAGGGTATTCGTCCGCGGAGGCATCGAAGTCGGGCCGAAGCGGACCCGACTTCGATGGCACGGGACTTCGATGGCACGGTCACGGGGCGCCCAGGGCCCGCTTCATCTCGCGTACCGCTTCCCGCAAGCCCGTGAACACGGCGCGGCTCACAATCGCGTGGCCGATGTGCAACTCGCTCACGCCCGGCAGGCCCGCCACCATGCCCACGTTGCCGTAGTTCAGCGCGTGCCCGGCGTGAAAACGCATCCCCATCGCGCGGGCGCAGTGGCCGGCATCGAGCACCTTGTCGCGCTCCTTGGCGAGCGTGCCGAGCCGGTCATCTCCGCCCGCCGCGGCGAACGCGGCCGCGAAGGGCCCGGTGTGAATCTCGCAGGCATCAAAGCCCGCGCCTTTGCTCGCTTCAATCTGCGTGGGCGAAGCGTCAACAAACGCGGAGACGACCATGCCCCCCGGCGCGTCTTTCAGGCGGGCAACCACGTCTTTCAAGCGGGCGAGTTGCCCGGCGACGTCAAGGCCGCCCTCGGTGGTCACCTCCTGGCGGCCCTCGGGCACGAGCGTACACATCTGCGGCTTGCCGGCGTTGGCGTGGTCGGCACGCAAACGGCGTGCGATGGCGACCATCTCGTCTGTCGCCCCCATCTCGAGGTTCAGCCGCACCGGCGCGAGGCTCGCGAGCAGGTTCAGATCGCGGTCTTGAATGTGGCGCCGGTCTTCGCGCAGGTGAACCGTGATGATGTCGGCACCGCCCAGGACGGCCTCGTGCGCGGCCATGAGCACGTCCGGCTCGCCGGTCGCCGCAGCGCGGTAGCGGGCTTGGCGAAGCGTGGCAAGATGGTCAATGTTCACGCCGAGCAGGGGCATGGGGCAGGATTGTCGGGTTCGGGTTGGGCGCAGCGTGGGTCGGCTGGTTGCGGAACTGGCAGGGGAACTCGATGAGAGGCCTGTGCCGCG
>CAZNEU010000338.1:0-13046 GCA_964571915.1 uncultured Phycisphaeraceae bacterium | reverse complement strand
CTGGCCATGAAGCACCACCCGGATCGCAACCCGGGCGATGCCGCCGCGGACGGCGAGTTCAAGGGGGCCGCCGCGGCGTACGAGGTGCTCTCCGACGACCAGAAGCGCAAGATATACGATCAGCACGGGCACGCCGGGCTGAAGGGCGCGGGCGGCACCGCCCAGCACGATTTCAGTCGGATGAACGTCGACGACATCTTCTCGATGTTCAACGACATCTTCGCGGGCGGCGGTGGCGGTGGGGGGGGAAGCCCCTTCGGCGGCATGAACGGGGGGGGCGGGCGGCGCGGGCACGGCCAGGCTCGCGGCTACGACCTTGAGCATGAGACCGTCATCTCGCTCGAAGATGCGTTCAAGGGTGTTGAGAAGAACGTGGAGTTCACACGCCTGGACGTGTGCGAGAAATGCACCGGCTCGGGGGCCAAGGCCGGGTCCAAGCCCATCACCTGCGCCACCTGTGGCGGGCAGGGGCGGGTGCAGCAGAGCGGCCTGGGCGGCATGTTCCGCATGGTTGTGGCCTGCCCGGCCTGCGGCGGACGCGGGCAGATCATCAAGGAGTTCTGCCCGGACTGCCGCGGCAAGGGGCGAACGCCCAAGAAGCGGTCGCTGAGTGTGCGGATTCCGCCGGGCATCAGCGATGGGCAGGTGGTGCGGGTGCGGGGCGAAGGTGAGCCGCCGCCGCCGGAAGAATCTCGCGACGGCTCGGGCGTGCGGGGCGACCTGCACGTGGTGGTGCGTGTGAAAAAGCACGACCTGTACGAGCGCGAGGGCGAGCATTTGGTGCTGCACATGCCCGTCTCGTTCACCAAGGCCGTACTCGGGGCCGAGGTGGAGGTGCCCACCATCGACGGCGGACGCGAGAAACTCACCATCCCGCGCGGCACGCAGCACGGGGCCATGTTCCGCATTTCCGGCAGGGGCATGCCCGACCTGCGCACCACGCGGCGCGGCGACATGGCCGTCGTGGTGCGCCTGGAGATTCCCAAGAAACTCAACAGCGCGCAGGAAAAACTGCTGCGCGACTACGCGGCCAGCGAGAACGAGAACGTGATGCCCGAGACCCAGAGTTTCTGGAAGAAGATCAAGGATGTGCTGGGATGAGAAGTGGCAGAGTGGCGGAGTGGCAATGCGGAGTTGAAAAGCGACGCGGAGTGTGCGGGTGGGCATGGTGCGACGGACCCGCAGAGTGGACCTACGCAAGGATGAACCGATGGTCGTATGGCAATGAACCCGTTCAAGCGCAACAAGCCCGAGCCTGATCCCGCCGACCCGAAAGCAGCCGAGCCGGCGGGTGGCGCTGCGCCGGCGGACCCGACGGCGGCCGATGCCGCCGCGCCCCTGGACACGGTGGATGAGACCGCCGCCTTGATCGATGACCTGTCGCTGAAGGTTGACGCGCTCACGCGCGAGCGCGACGATGCGCAGGAGGCCCACAAGCGGGCCCTGGCGGAGTTTCAGAACTACCAGCGCCGGTCCCTCGCCAACGAGCAGCAGGCCCGCGAGTTCGGCGTGCGCGGCGTGCTGCAATCCGTCATGCCCGTGGTCGATCACTTTGATATGGCTCTCGGGCTGGATGCCGAGAAGACCACGGCCAAGCAGGTGATGGGCGGCGTGGCGATGATCAAGGATGAGTTGTTGCGTGTGCTGGGTGCCCACGGTGTGGCGGTGATCCGCCCCGCGCCGGGAGATGCGTTTGACCCCAACCTGCACGAGGCGATTGTGCACGTGCCGGCGGATGGTGTCGGCGCCGGGTGCGTGGTGGCGACGCTGCGGCTGGGGTACTCGCTGTCGGGGCGCGTGGTTCGGCCCGCGCAGGTCTCTATCGCCAAGGGGCAAGACAGTGGCGCGTGCGACGCTGATGGCGGCGGTGCGAGCGGCGCGGCCGGCGCGGGAGGGGGCTGAGCCATGCCCACATACGACTACCGCTGCAAAGCCTGCAAGCACGAGTTCGAGCATTTCCAGTCGATGCTGGCCAAGCCGATCCGCACGTGCCCGCACTGCGGAAAGAAGATGCTGGAGCGGCTGATCGGCACGGGCGCGGCGCTGCTGTTCAAGGGGTCGGGCTTTTATCAGACCGACTACCGCTCCGACGCGTACAACAAGAGCGCGGATGCGGACAAGAAGAGCGCGGAGCCCAAAGCCGACGCGAAGCCCGACGCGAAGGCTGACACCAAGCCCGACTCGAAGTCGGACGCGAAGGCCGATACGAAGGGCGGAAGCAAGCCCGAGACGAAGGCCGAATCCAAGAGCGAGTCCGGTTCGGGCGGCTCGTCCGGCAAGGCCGCCGAGAAGCCCTCCAAGGCACCGCCCGAGAAGCCCGCGAGCCGATCCGCCGCGAAGAGGGCCAGGCGGTGAGCAACGTGGTGGCCCACGGTGTGGACCTGGTCTGGGTGCCGCGCATCGGTGAGATGCTCCGCGATCACGGTGAAAAGTTCTTGGGTCGGTGCTTCACGCGGGCGGAGCAGGAATACTGCCTCGGCAACACCAGGCGCAAGGTGGAACATCTCGCTGCACGCTTCGCGGCCAAGGAGGCCGTGATGAAGGCCCTGGGCACGGGCTTGGCGGAGGGCATCGCCTGGACCCATGTGGAGGTCGTGCGGCTGGCCAGCGGCGAGCCGCGCCTGCAACTCAGCGGCGAAGCGGCCAAGGCCGCCGCCACGCGAGGCATCGGATCGTGGCTCATCTCGCTGAGCCACACGGAGCCGTTGGCGATCGCTTCAGTGATCGGCCTCAGGGGCGGCGGCGAGGTCTGATGCCGATCCGGTCGGTGATCTGTGCGATGCCTGTCTGGCTCGCAGGCACCGCTCGGAGAGTGGTGGTACCCAAGACTCACGGTTGCGGCGGGGCCGGGGCACTCTTGCGGGCCACGTCGGGCAGAAAGTCGTTCGCGTACCACGCCAGCCACGCGTTCTGGTCCCAACCAAGGTGCTCGGTGGACCTGCCCCACGCGGCCGACGACCAGCGCGTGAGCGTGTTGTGCAGCGAAACGTTGTAGATGAACGCCGCGGCATCAACCACGCGCAGCACCGTTCCCTCGGTGATGACGCCGATCTGCGGGTCAAACGCCACCGCGTTCTGACCCACCACGGGCGTGAGGTCGGCCACGAACGTGGTCTGGCGGCCGATGACGATGAGGGCCAGCGCCGAATCGCTCTGCGGGCTTGTGCCCGAACCGCTTCCCCCCGTGCCGATCCCACCCCCCGGCGGCGCGGCCTGCTGCTGGTTGATCTGGCCGCGGATCATCATCGGCATCGCCTCGTACAGCGAGAGCGCCGCGGCCAGTTCGCCACCCTCGGCGGCGGCGGCGAAGTCCGGCGATGCCAGCGACTCGGCAATCACGGATCGCGTCTCGATTACCACCGGGCTGTTCCGCGAACGCGCCACCAGGCGTGCGCGGCACGCGGCCCGCAGCCCATCGTCGCCGTCATGCACGGCGTGCCACGCCAGCACCGCATCCGCCCGCCCGTCGGCCTGATCGGCGAGGTGGTCAAGCACGGCCTCGCGCACGTCGGCCTCGTCGTGGGCAAACACACGGATCATGGGGGCGAAGGCCTCGGGCTGGGTGTAGGCACGCACCTTGGCGATGCCGACCTGGCGGACCTCGATGCGGCGTGTGTTGGCAAAGTGCCTGGTGCGGATCTGCCGCAGTTCCTTCTCGAACTGGGCCCGCTTGCGGTTGAACTCGCGCACGGCGGGGGCGAAGGGATCGGCCTCGTTGCTCGCCACGCCGGCGGGGGAAAGCGTGAGCGCCGGTGCGGCGGTTGCGGGCCGCGCGGCCGGTTCCGCGGGCTTGTCGTCCGGCACCGGCCCCGCGGCCGCGGCACGCACGACGGCCATGGTCGCGAGCGGCACAAGCCAAACGCGATATCGAAGGGTGTTCATGGTCGCAACCGCACCGGGTGGCCGAGGGATGGGGACTCTCCGCGATGTCTATACCGGCCCGGGCCCATGGCAGTTCCCGCTTGCGGCTGATTGTGCATGGCTTCAGCGTGCCGCGGCCATGACCGAGCCGGCCAGGCCGGTTTGGCGGAGGGCGGCTTCGGCTGCCTGGCGGGAAGGGAACGGGCCGATCTGCACCCCGTAGAGCGTGCGGCCGCTCTTGCGGTCGGTGGTGGCCGCCACGATGGGCCGGGGCTGTCCGGCCTTCAGCGCGGCGGGGGCGGCGGCGTTGGCCAAACTCGCGGCCTTGCCGGGATCGCCCACCGCCGCGAGTTGGATGATATAGCCGTTGCCGGTGAAGCCCTGCGAGACGCCAACAGGCTTGGGCGCGGCGTGCGCCATGGATGAGCCCACAACCTGCCCGGCCAGCGTGCTGTTGCCGGTGCCCGCACTGAGCGACCGCTGGCGCGCTTCATTGCGTGTGGAGTCGATCGTGGCTGCCGCGGCGGCGGCCTGATACGCCGCGCGTGCCTGGGGAAGGCGGCCCAGGCGCGAGAAGGCATCGCCGGCGGCGATGTTGGCCTTGGCCGCGTCGTCGCCCCTGAGTTTTTCGGCGGCGAGCGGCAGGAGCGCGGCGGCCTTGGCGTTGCTGCCGCGGTCAAGGGCGATCAGGCCGAGCGTCCACCCGGCGGTGCCGGAGATTTCCGGATTGGCGTTGGCCGCGAGCGGGATGAGCCAGCGCTCGGCGGTTTCGGGCCTGCGGTCGGCGTAGGCGGCGAGGCCCGCCATGAGCGATGCGCGGTCCTTGGCTTGGCCTTCGGAGTCCTGCGCCTGGGCCTCTGCCTCGCGGTACGCCCGCCCGTAGTCGCCGGAGCGGTATTCCGCGATGAAGGGCTCGGTGGTGTCGGATTGCTGGTTGCAGGCGGAGAGTGTGAACGCGGCACCGATGACGGCTGCGTGCACCGACCAGACCGTCGTGATGGGGCGGGGCGGATTCATTCGGTGCTCGCGGGCGGCGCAGAGGGTGCGTGCGGGTCTCAGCGCATATCGGTCAGGCGACGGGCCGATCAAGAATCCCCGGAAGGCGGTCGCCGCGGCGACCGCCCCACCGGAGCCGCCGGTCGGTACGCTCTGGGCGCATGAGCATCCACTGGCCGATCATTCGCAAACTGCTCGCCAACCCCTTTGCCAACGCCGTGGTGGATGACCGCGGGCCGATGAGTCGCGGCAAACTGCTGGCCGGGGCGCTGGTGCTGGCCGATCACTTGCGGCGAACGTGCGAGACACCCACCGTGGGCGTGCTGCTGCCGACGGGCGGGCTCTTTCCGATGGCCGCGCTGGCGGGGTGGATGGCCGACAGGGTGGTGGTGCCGCTGAACTATCTTCAGGCCAAGGACGAGTTGCAGTTCGTGATTGATGACTGCGGGGCCGACAGCATCGTGACGGTTGGCCCGATGCTGGAGTTTCTGGGGCACGAGCCGCGCGTGAAGAACCTTGTGCGGCTGGAGGGGGTGGATTTCAAGGCCATGCCCGAGCCGCGCTGGCCGACGGTGGCGGGCGATGATGAACTGGCGGTGCTGCTCTACACCTCGGGCACGAGCGGGCGGCCCAAGGGCGTGCGGCTCACGCACGGGAATATTTCGGCCAACATCCGGCAGATTGTGGAGTGGGTGAACTTTGATTCGTCGCACGTGGTGCTGGGTGTGCTGCCGCAGTTCCACTCCTTTGGCATGACGGTGCTGACGCTGCTCCCGCTCACGGTGGGGGCGCGGGCGGTGTACACGGCGCGTTTCGTGCCGGGCAAGATCGTGCGGCTCTTCCGTGAGTTCCGGCCCACGTGCTTCGTAGCGATTCCCTCCATGTACAACGCGCTCCTGCACGTGAAGGACGCGACGGCCGACGATTTCAAGAGCCTCGTGTTTGCGGTGTCGGGCGGCGAGCCGTTGCCACGCGCGTTGGCCCACCGCTTCAAGGAGCGATTCGGCATCACGATCGCCGAGGGGTACGGCCTCACCGAGACCAGCCCCGTCACCAACTGGTGCCGGCCTGCGGAGTACAAGGCCGGGTCGGTGGGCGGGGCGCTCCCCGGCGTGCGCGAGCGGATCGTGTGCGTGGAGAGCGGGCGCGACCTGGGGCCCAATGCCGATGGCGAGGTGCGGATCGCCGGGCCCAACGTGATGCGGGGCTACTTCAACCGGCCCGCCGAGACCGCCGCGGCGTTCGACGAATACGGCTACCTCCGCACCGGCGACATCGGGCGGCTGGACGCCGATGGGCAACTGTTTATCACGGGGCGTCTAAAGGAAATGCTCATCATCGGCGGCGAGAACGTCTTCCCGCGCGAGATCGAAGAAGTGCTCAACGCCCACCCGGCCGTGAAGGACTCGGGCGTGGTGGGCACGCACGACCCGATGCGGGGCGAGCAGCCGATCGCCTTCATCGAGGTGAAGGAGGGCGAGGCGGTGGATGAGCGTGCGATGATCCTCTGGTGCCGCGGCAAACTGGCGGGGTACAAGGTGCCGGCCCAGGTGCGGGTGGTGCAGGCCCTGCCGCGCAACGCGACGGGGAAGGTGATGCGCCGCCAGTTGAAAGGGATGGTGTAGCAGCGTGTGTGGTGCCGCGCCGGCCGGTCAACAATCAGCCGTGGCCGACACCGCATCGACACCATCCGGGGAAGCGCCGATCGTGGTGCTGTTCGACGGGGTCTGCTGCCTGTGCAACTTCTGGGTACGGTTCGTCATCCGGCGAGACCGCTCCGCAAAGTTCCGCTTCGCGGCTCTCGAATCCGACGCGGCCCGGCGCGTGCTGGCGGGCAGAACGCTGCCCGTGCCCATGCCGGAGAGCATGATCGTGGTGGACGGTGAGGGTGCGCACCTGCGATCTGACGCGGCCCTTCGCATCACGCGGGGTTTGCCGTGGCCGTGGCGGGTCCTGGGTGTGGCGGCCGTGCTGCCGCGCGGCGTGAGAGATTGGCTCTACGACCTGGTGGCGAAACACCGCTACCGCTGGTTCGGGAGGATGGATGTGTGCATGGTGCCGACGGGGCAGCAGCGGGCGCGGTTCCTCGATTGAGGCAAGGGGCCTACCTGCGTGCCCGAGTGCGCCCGAACTGGGCCAGGGCCAGGAAAAGGCCCAGGACCGCGACGGCGATGCCCGCGGCACAGAGCAGGACCGACTCCTTCGTGGGCGAGCCGCTGAACAGGCGCGTCACCCCGGAGGCGAACGAGCCGCCGGCACGTGTGCCCAGATAGAACAGCCATGCACCGGCCCCCACCAGGGCAAGGCCCAATCCGGCACGGAGTTCTCGCATGGTGCTGGACACACTGGTGGATATCGGCGTGTGTGTGTATTCTGCTTGCATGGATCAGGACCACCGCGATCGCCTCGGGCTGGAAGCCGCGCTGGAACAGGCGCACAAGTCGCTGCGCGAGGGGGGCATACCGATCGGATCAGCCCTGGTGGATGCGGCAGGGCGCGTCGTGGCCGCGGGGCACAACCTGCGCGTGCAGCAGGGCGATACGACGGCTCACGCCGAGACGGCGTGCATCCGCAGTGCCGGGCGGCGGCGGGATTGGCACACGCTGACGCTGACGAGCACGCTCTCACCCTGCGCCATGTGCAGCGGCACGGCCGTGCTGCACCGCATCCCGCGCGTGGTGATCGGCGAGAACACGACGTTTCTGGGGCGGGAGGATTGGCTGCGAGCGGAGGGGATCGCGGTGCGTGTGATGAACGACCCACGCTGCATCGCCCTGATGGAAGCGTTTATCCGCGCCAAGCCGGAGTTGTGGAACGAGGACATCGGTCTGCCGCCGGGAGGAAGTTGACGACTCAACTCGTCAACTCACTTCACCTCGACCATGTCCTTGGCTGTGCCCGCGACCGCGGTCATGAGTTCGCCCTTTTCCTTGGCGGGCACCTTGAAGTCGTCGAGCGTGGCCGCGAGGTCGCCCGCGATGGCGTTGAACTCAGCGGTGCTGATCTTCATGCCCGCGTGGGCAGCCTTCATGTCCTTGCCCGTGTACTTGAGCGGCCCCCCCGACGCGACGGAGATGAACTCGACGATGCGGCGCTTGAGCGTGGCGACCTGGGCATCGGAAGGCTTCCACTCTGGGTACCCGGCAACGCCCTTGCGCAAAAAGTTGACGTTGGGGTTGCCCGCGGCCCGGCCGACGAACTTGTCCACCACGGCGGTGACGGTGGGCTCGCCGCCGAGGCGGTCCCACAGCGGCGTGGCGGCCTGGGTCGTGGCGGTGTTCTTCTCACAGCCACCAACCACAAAGACGGAACCGCCTAACAGACCGAGGCAGAGGATGGAGGCAGGGAAGTTCTTCATGGTGTGCTCCGGGACAGGGCGAGGGCGTGGGTATGTTGAGCGTCGTGCGGCCGCGGCGGGCGGCGCGCCCCGGGAGAGATCGTACCGTCAGTCCCACGGACCCACCAGTTTGCCCTAACCTGTGCGTGCCGGGGCCGTGTCCGCTGCCGCAATCGGGGGAGCGGGGGGTCTGCGCGAAGGCTTGAGGCAGGGCCGTAGCAAGGAGGCGACGCGGCGTTGGGGATTCGATGGAAACTCATTCTGGTGGTGGTGCTGCCGCTTCTGGCCTTGCTGGCGGTGATGGTGGGCGTTGACTTTTCTCGCCTGCGCGACGAGGCCGTGCTGGCCGCCCGAACACACCTGACCGGGGTGGCCGACCGGCACGCGGCGACTCTGGACGGGCGGCTGCGGGCGCTGGCCCAGATTGCCCGATCGACCGCGAGTGTTCTGGAGGCCGATCCCGGCCTGACCGAGGCCGAGTTGTACGACCTGCTGCAACGCAACGTGGAGGCCGACGCGTTGGTGCTTGGCTCCGGCGTGGCCTTTCAGCCGGGGGCCTTTGTGCGGCCACGCGGCGTGGCGGTCAGTGCGTTGCCCGAGGCCGAGGGATATTCGGCGCGCGCGGCCCGCCCGGGCGAGTTTGCCCCCCTGGTCTTTCGCATGGCAGAGGGTGCCGCCCTTTCCCCCGGCGTGGCCGTTGAGGGCGCGCGCGTGCCCTTGGCGAAGGCACGGGCGAGCGGCCTCGCGCGGACGGACTTGGCCCTGCGGGTGGACTACACGCGTGAAGAGCAGGCGTGGTTTGCCGTGCCGCGCGGCACGGGGAAGGCGGTGTGGACCAATCCGCAGACGAGCCTGTGCCGGTCGGAGGGCGTGGGGTTGCTCCACGGTGCGCCGTTCTTTCGCGAAGGTCGCTTCGCGGGTGTGGCGGTGCTGGAGGCCGGCGTGGACGAGTTGCTGGCGGCGACGGTGGGCAGCGGTGTGGCGCTGGATGGGGTGGGCGCCCGCCCGTCGCGGGCGGTCGGCGCGGATCGGGCGGCCCGCGAAGGCCCGGTGGTGCGCGTGGTGAGCGGCGCCGGCGGCGCGGGGCTTCGCGACGGCGCGGCGGTATCGGTGGTGGGCTGGGCGCCCGTGCCCAGCGCGGGGTGGACGGTGGTGGTGTCGCGGGCGCAGGGCGAGGTGATGGCGGTCGTCTACGAGACGCTCCGCAAGCGCGCGGTGGACGGGCTGATCTTTGTGGGCGCGGCGGTCGTGATTGTGCTGAGTTTTTCCACGTGGCTTGTGCGACCATTGCGGAGACTCTCGCGGGCTGTGCGGGGGCTGTCGGTGGAGAACCTGTCGGCGGGCACGGCGGCACCGGGCGTGGGCCGCGCCGGACACGACGAGGTGGCGGACCTCTCACGGGCGTTCTCCGGGATGGTGGGCAAACTCCATGTGCAGGTGGAGGAGATGCAGCGGCGGGCGAAGGCGAGCGAGGAGATCGAAACAGAATCTCGCCTGGCGCGCGAGATTCAGACGAGCCTGCTGCCCACCGTGTTTCCGCAGCGGGTGGACGCGGCGGTCTACGCCCTGGGCGAGGCGGCGCGGTTCGTGGGGGGAGATTTTTTCGACGTGTTCCATGTGGGTCCGGATCACCTCGCGGTGGTGGTTGCGGATGTCTCCGGCAAGGGCGTGCCCGCGGCGATGCTGATGGCCGTAACCCGGACGCTGCTGCGCGACCTGGTGCTGGGCGGGGCCTCGCCGCGCGCGGCCCTGCAACGGGCCAACAACCTGTTGTTTGAGAGCAACCCGGGGGCGCTGTTCGTGACGCTGTTTGTGGGCGTGTACGACGCGCCGAGGGGGGAGATGGTGTACGCCAACGCGGGGCACCCTTCGCCGCTGCTGGTCGGGGCAGACGGGGCCAGCCGCGAGGTTGGCAGCGCGACGGGAACCGTGCTCGGCGCGATGCCCGACCTGGAGTACGGCGAGGCCCCGCTGGCGCTGCTGCCCGGCGAGATGCTGGTGCTGTTCACCGACGGTGTGAGCGAGGCCCGGGATGGCCAGGGGCAGTTCCTGGGCACGGGGGAGTTGCGGCGGCTCTGCCGCGACACGGCCGCCGCGGGTCCGCGGGCGTTGTGCGAGCGGGTGGCGGCGGAAACGCGCCGGTACCAGGGGGGCGTGCTGCGGGATGACCTGACGGTGTTGGCGCTCCAGCGCAAGGGCGCAGCGGGGAAAGCGGCGGGGTGAATGACTGATACGGATTCTGCTGGAGATTCGGGTGTCTTGGGTACCCCCTCTCTCCGAGAGGGGCCTTGTGATTCTTCCAAGTTGTCATGGCGGCCACGCCCAGGTTTCAAGCAGAATCCGTGTGAGGAGTCCGCGAGAAAGGGTCGATAACCAAGCCATGTCTGCGCACGAAATCCCGCTTTCCAAGCCCGACATCACCGACCTTGAGGCCGAGGCGGTGATGACCGCGCTGCGGTCGGGAAGGCTCTCGATCGGCCCCATGCAGGAGCAGTTTGAGAAGGTGGTGGCGGCCCGCTGCGGGCGGGATCATGGGATCGCCTGCTCCAGCGGCACGGCCGGCCTGCACATGGCCATGCTCGCGCTGGGTGTGGGGCCGGGAGACGAGGTGATCACGTCGCCGTTCTCGTTCATCGCGTCGGCCAACCCGGTGCTGTACGTGGGGGCGACGCCGGTGTTCGTGGACATCTGCCCCAAGACGCTGAACATGGACCCCGCGCTGGTGGAACGGGCGATCACGCGGCGCACCAAGGCGATTGTGGCGGTGGAGGCGCTGGGGAACCCGGCGTACATGGATGCCTACGCGGCGATCGCGGCCCGCCACGAGATTCCGCTCATTGAGGATTGCTGCGAGGCGTTGGGGTGTTCGCTGAAAGGGCGGCCGTGCGGCGGCTTCGGGCGTGTGGGTGTGTTTGGCTTTTACCCCAACAAGCAGATCACGACCGGCGAGGGCGGGATGGTGGTGACGGATGACAAGCGCATCGCGGACCTGTGCCGGAGTTTGCGCAGCCAGGGACGGGCCGTGCCCACGATGCCCACGGGCACGGGCAGCACCTCCAGCGGCGCGGCCGTGGGCATGGGCGGCTCGGGGGTCACGCGTCGCGGGGGCGCGGGGTCGTCTGGCGCCGATGGTGTGGCGGGGGGTGATGGCGGGGCGAGCGCACCGGGAACGGGGTCGTGGCTGTACCACGAGCGGCTGGGGTACAACTACCGGATGAGCGAACTGCACGCCGCGCTGGGTGTGGCGCAGATGCGCAGGTTCGACGAGATGATGACACGCCGCAACGCGGTGGCGAACATGTACACGCGCAGGTTGATGAGCCACGCCGAGATCATGCTCCCCACGTTCAGCCCCGAGACCGTGATGAGTTGGTTCGTGTTTGTCGTGCGCCTGTCGGCCACCTACACGCGCGAGGAGCGCGACCGGGTGATCGCGGGGATGCGGCGGCACGATGTGGGCGCGGCGGACTACTTCCCGTGCATCCACCTCCAGCCGTTCTACCGCGAGCTGTTCGGGTTCAAGGTCGGAGATTTCCCCATCGCCGAGAGCGTGAGCGGGCGGACGATCGCGTTGCCGTTCCACAACCACCTGAGCGAGCGCGATGTGGACTTTGTCTGCCAGACGCTGGATTTGATGCTGTCCAGAGAGAACATCAAACGGTCATGAGCCGGGCGGTGCGAGTGGCGATGGTGCTGGAGTCTGATCGGGCGCGGGCGGCACGGCCTCGATCAGGTCGGCGCGGCTTGGCCTGATCTTGTCGAGGCTGGGGGCATCGATCACGTAGTACCAGTCTGCGAAGCGCTTGGCGAGTTGCTCGGCGCGCTTCTTGCCGCTCTCAACCTGGTTCTTCCAGAGATCGACCTTGGCTTGGTGCTGGGCCCGCTTTTCTTCGAGCGCCTTGGTGTCCAGCGCGGCAGGGGGGGTGGGGGGGGCGGAGGGAGTGGCTTCACCCTCAGCGGCCTGCGGGGTGGCGGGTTGCGGCTTGGCGGCCTCGTCGGCGAGTTTTTCCAGGTCGAGCAGGTCCTGCGGTTTGGCGGGTTCGGGGAGCAGGAGCGCGTCGAACGTGGCGGTCGCCATCAGGTAACGCGAGGTGCCGGTGGCGGGCCTGGGGGCTGAGCCTTCGGGCCCGGGCGCAGCCTCCGGCGCACCCACGCGGCCGCTGCCCCCGCCCGTGCTGGCATCTTCAGTGTCGGGCACGGCCTCGCCGAACCAGAGCATGTAGACCACGCCCTCGTTGGTGGAGACGGACATCTGGCCCTCGGTGGACACAAAGCGGCCGTCGCTGGCGAGGAAGAAGCCGCGCGATTGGAGGCTGAGTTGATCGGTGAGGCCGAGTTTGAAGCCCCGGTCGGGCGCGGCCAGAACCTTGGCGAGGTTGGCGGGCTTGGGGCGCACGCCCACGATCCTGAGCCCCGAGAGCGCGGCCAGCATCTCGCTCATTCGCTGCGTGGAGACACGCTGGCCGCCGCCATCGGCAGCGCTGGAGCCAGCAACCGCCCCGCTGCCCACGGTGGGGAGAGGCTTGCCTGCCTCGGTGGCCGAGAGCGCCCACGGTCGCTCGCCCGACTCCTCGGCCTGGGCTGCTCGTGTCAGCGTGATCTGAGAGACCGACGCGAGCGACGCGGTCTGCTGGTCGATCTTGTAGCGGTCGATGAACGCGCCGGCCACCTGATCGGCCGTGAGTTGCAGCAGATCGACCTGCACCCAGTCGGCAAAGCGCGTGCTGAAGCCCGCGGCGAAAGTGGTTGCGTACACACGGTTGCCCGCGGCCTCGCGGATGCAGCGCTTGGCGGTGGCCGCCGCGCCGGGCGCTGGCGCGTCGTCGGCGGCGATGGCGTTGCCGATGATGAG
>CAZNEU010000337.1:0-2898 GCA_964571915.1 uncultured Phycisphaeraceae bacterium | reverse complement strand
AGCGGTCGAGTGGTCATTCGCGCGGGCACGCGAGCCGACTACGAGCGCCTCAGCCCCCACCACTACCGCGCCGGGCGGCCGGGGCCGGTGTGCCGCGTGCTCGCGGCCGTGGATCGCGCGACGGGCGCCGTGGTTGGTGCGCTGGTGGTCTCCATGCCCCCGCTCAACGGGCCGTGGCGCACGTGGCTTACCCCCGGTTCGGCCCGCGAGCGTGCGGCGCAAGTCAACGCCCGTGTCCGCGTCATCTCGCGCGTCATCATCGATCCGCGTTATCGCGCCATCGGCCTGGCCACGCGCCTCGTAAGGGCGTACCTCGCGCAGCCGCTCACACCCCGCACAGAGGCACTCGCGGCCATGGCCGGCATCTGCCCCTTCTTTGAACGCGCAGGCATGACCGCCACACCCCGCCCTCGCTCCGCACGCGATGCACGCCTCCTCGCCGCCCTCAACGCCGCACGCGTGCCACCCTGGCGGCTCGCCGCCTGGGCCTGCCTGCCCGCCCGCACGCGAAACAACACCCTCCTCCGCCTCGCCCTCCGTCGCTGGGCCAACGACAGCCGCGCCACCAGACGGCTGGCACGCGGCCGCCTCGCCGTGATCGCACGGGCCGCGGCGACAGTCGGGGGGAGCGCGCTGATCTTTCAACACACACGGAGAACCCATGAGCAACCCACGAAACAACGCGGGCAGTGCGAAGCCCACGCCACCCGCTCGCACAGCCGAGGTGCCCAGGGCCGCCCAACCCGCCCCCGCCGCGGCAACCGCGACCAATCTCATCCAGCCCCCCGACAACGCCGATGCGCTCCACCGCTTCCTCGTTGATGTGCTGCACGTGCGCGTGCCCCGCACCAGCCTGCTCGAACCCTCGGATGCCCCCTTCGACTACCTCTGCCACACCTTCTTCGAGGGGCTTCTCACGCGCGGCCAGTCGCGTGCGGCGGCCTCGCTGGCCGAGCAGCGCACCCACACCGCCCTCCAACCAGACCCACACACCGGCCCCGCCACCCATGCCGACAACACCACCCGCGCGATCATCGACCCCGTCGTCTGGGCCAGCCGCGGCGGGGGCAAAACGTTCCTCGGCGCAGTCGCCACGCTCCTCGACCTGCTCTTCAAGCAAGGGTGCGAGGTCCGAATCCTCGGCGGCAGCCTCGAGCAGAGCGGACGCATGCACGAGCACCTGCGCCGCCTCTGCGAAATCCCCGCCGTGAGCGCCCACATCGCCGGCAAGTCCACCGCCAAACGCCTCCTCTTCAAGAACGGCTCACGCGCCGAGATTCTCGCCCAGAGCGAGACCGCCGTGCGCGGCACGCGCGTCCAGAAGGTCCGCTGCGACGAGGTGGACCTCTTCAACCCCGCCGTCTGGCGCGCCGCCCAACTCACCACCCGCTCCCTCAACGAGTCCGGCCCCTGGGGCACCGTGGTTCATGGGCGCATCGAGGCCCTCTCCACCATGAACCGCCCCCACGGCATCATGTGGGACCTGGTCAGCGAGAGCGTCGGCGGAAAGGCCACTCGCAGGCTCTTCCGCTGGGGCGTGGTCGATGCGCTGGAGCGTTGCCCGGCCCGCCACGCCTGCGAGCCCTGCGTGCTCTGGCCCGAGTGCGGCGGCCGCGCAAAACTGCGGGAGGCCGATGCCGCGGGGCACGTGAGCGTTGACGACGCCGCGGCGATGAAGGCCCGCGTGAGCATGGAGATGTGGGAGAGCGAGATGCTCTGCCTGCGCCCTCGCCGCGCCGGCGCGGTCATCCCCGAGTTTGATGCCGCCGCCCACATCCTGCGCGACGATGCCCTCCCGCCGCGCGGCACATGGATCGCGGGCATGGACTTCGGCTTCCGCTCGCCCACCGTGGCGCTGTGGGCACACGTTGATGAAACCGGCGTGCTCCGCGTCATGCACGAGCGGGTGCAAGAAGGTGCGATCATGGAGCAGCACATCCGGGCCGTGAGCGAGGGCACACGCCCGCACCCCGCCTGGGTCGGTGTCGATCCGGCGGGCAACACCCGCAACGACCAGACCGGCGTCTCCAACGTGAACCTGCTGCGCCGGGCGGGCCTGGCGGTCCGCTCGCGTCAGAGCAAGGTTGAAGACGGCCTGCGCCTGCTGCGGGCCAGGCTTGGCCCGGCCACCGGCTCGCCGCGGCTGTTTGTCCACGCGCGCTGCGCCAAACTCATCGAGAGCCTGCGCCGCTACCGCTATCCCGAAGACAAGCCCGAAGCCATGCAGCCCCTGAAGGACGGCCACGACCACGCCGTGGATGCCCTCCGCTACATGGTGATGAACCTGGACCGTCCGCACGAGACCAAGGCAGTAAGTTGGCTATAGGACCACTAACAAAATCCGAATAAGCACATTTGCCCCAAACTGCTTGTGAAGGGTTGACGTATGTCAAGAACATGCCATGATTCTGCCGAAGCAGTGTGTCCTGCTCCAGGGCAAGGATGCCCCGGCGTGGCTGGACCGGGTGTGCGAGGTGCCAAGGAACAGGCCCTGCTTGCCTGGGTAGCCGGGGTCTGGTACATATGCGCTCGGGATGGCGGCACCAATCAACCCAGCCACACGCGAGAGGTATCTTGCCGCGCTGTCCGACTGGCATGGCGAGGTCGGCGTGCGCTTCAATAAGCGGTCGCGGGACTACGTCTTGGGGGAACTCGGGCTCACGACCACGCGGGTCGGGGAGTTGTTGCACGAGTATGTGAAAATGACTGCCGGCACGCCCCATGAAGTTCGGGAGACGAGAGAGGGGTATCGCGGCCGATACGATTTTCACTATGACCTTCGACTCGATATCGCCGGAAGACGGGTGTATGTCGAAACGGTTCTTGACGAGGAAAGCCGACGCCAGCCCCCGTTCATCCAGGTGGTGAACATGAAGGACGAGGACTCGAAGACATGAA
>CAZNEU010000336.1:0-4964 GCA_964571915.1 uncultured Phycisphaeraceae bacterium | reverse complement strand
ATGACGTGGGCAAGGCCGGCGAGGTTCACTACTTCGTGATGGAGTATGTGGACGGGCGGACGGTCTACGACGACATCATCAAGCACAAGCGGTACAGCGAGAAAGAGGCCGTCGAGATCACCCTTCAGATGGCCGAGGCCCTGCTGCACGCCCACGAGCGCGGCCTGATTCACCGCGACGTGAAGCCCAAGAACATCATGCTCACCAGGGAGGGTGTGGCGAAACTGGCCGACATGGGCCTGGCCCGGGCCGTGGCCGACAAGGAGGCCGCCGAGGAAGAAAAGGGCAAGGCCTTCGGCACGCCCTACTACATCTCTCCCGAGCAGATCCGCGGCGAACTCAAGATCGGCCCCCCGGCCGACATCTACTCGCTGGGCGCGACGCTCTATCACATGGTCGTGGGCGCGGTCCCCTTCGACGGCAAGAACCCGTCGGCGGTGATGAACAAGCACCTCAAAGAGTCGCTGGTTCCGCCCGACCACGTGAACCCCAAACTCACGCCGGGCATCTCCGAGGTCATCGAAATGATGATGGCCAAGGACCCCAAGGCCCGCTACCAGAACTGCAAAGACCTTCTGGTGGACCTGCGGGCCGTGCGGGCCGGGCACGACCCCCCCATGGCCCACAAGGACATCGCCGGGGCCGACCTGGCCAGCATCGCCCAGGCCGAAGCCGCGGCACCCGTTCACCTCAAAGAAGACCCCACCGTCTCCCCTAAACAGCGCACCGTGGGCCTCGCCCTCTTCGCCCTTATGTGCGTCCTGCTGGTGCTGAGCGTGGGGGTGAACATCCTGCTCATCGTGCGGCAGGGTGGCGGATAACCAGGCCCGGGGGCGAAGCCACGGGGTCTGGGCAACCCCAGTGATGGCCAGAATACCTAACAGACAACTATTACATGCGCATCGGCCCGGTTTTTTTGTGTTTACAGGTGTGGGTCTCGGGCAGCGGTCGTAACATTCGCCTCCTCCCACAACCACCCGGCCCCGGAGGCCGGCTGGAGGCGAAACCATGCCCACGCTGCAAGCCAAGAGAGCGCCCAAGAGCAAGCCGCGCAAGGCGGAGCGCCCGGCGGTGGTGGTGGCCGCCACGGCCCTGCCCGCTCGGCCCGTGCCCCGCCCCGTGGTGTACGACTTTTATGGTGTCATGCGGGCGCTGCGGCGCGAGGGCACGGCCCAGAACCGCAAACTCTTCCCCCGTCAGGGTGCCACCGGCGAGATCTTCGGGGTCAGCCCCGCCGCGATCAAGGACCTGGCGCAGAAGGTTCAGACCAATCACCTGGTGGCCGAGGAACTCTGGTTCAGCGGCAACTTTGATGCCCAGATGCTGGCCCCGCTCCTGGCCGACCCGCGCGCGCTGGACGATGATGCCCTCGACCGCTGGGCGCGGCTCGTGAAGTGCGCCCCCACCAGCGCGGCCTTCGGCGGCGCCGCGGCACGCTCGGCCGCCGCCCTCACGCGCTTCACCGAGTGGGCCACCTCGCGCGAGGAGTTCACCCTCACCGTCGCCTACGACACGCTCTCCGCCATGCTGCGGGGCGGTGTGCCGGTGGACGATGCCCTGCTCTTCTCCGTGCTCGACCGCATCGAGGGCCAGGTTCACAGCGCGCCCAGCCGGGCCCGCACCTCCATGATCGAGGCGCTCATCGCCGTGGGCGACTGCTGCCCCCACCTGCGCGCGGCGGCCCTGGCCGCGGCACGCCGCATCGGCCCCGTGCGGACCCTCCACGGGCCGACGGCCCCCGCCGCGCCCGACGCGATCGCGGCCATCAGCAAACTCGTGGCCCACGCGATACCCAAGAAGCCGAGCCGTGTGATCGCGTCCGCCCCCGCGCGCACATCCCGCCCCACCCGGCCCACCCGCGCCGCACGCCGCGCCCGTCCGCAGCGTCCCGCCAAGCGCAAGGCGAAGCGTCGCTGAGCCGCTCGCTGCGGCCTACCGCGCAGCCGAAGGCAGGTAGCGTTCGATCAACTCCAGCGCGGCGTGCAGATACCTGGGGTTGCCCTCGACCTCCACCATGCCCGGTGCCGCGGCGGCCATGAGCACGCGCTTGGCGCCGGCCACCAGCGTGTAGTCATCCGGGTTGTGTACGCCACGCTCCCGGCGCCGCTGCGCCAGGAGCGAGACCGGGCTCTTCTCGCCCAGCACTTCGCTGCGGCCCCAATACACACGCTCAAAGTACAGCGCATCCTCCACCCAGTGCCCGGGGTGAACCAGCGCAAGGTCAATGAGCACCGCCGCGGGCGGGGCCGGCGCGTGGGCAGCGGGCGCGGCGGGCGCTCGCCGCCACATGGCGTTGCCGGGGTGCAGGTCTCCGTGGCACCAGGTGTCGATCACGCGCTCGTGCCAGTGCCGCAGCAGCGCGGGCAGGGCCTTGCCCACGGCTTTGAGTTCGTTGTTCCATTTCTGGCTCTCGGCGATCACGCCGTGCTTCACCACGGCGCGGCTCGAAGCGATGAGTTGCTCAAAGTCCAACTGCTTGCCCTGCGGGGCATCGTGGGCCGACGAGGCCGCGCCGGCGAGCATGTGGAACCGGTCCAGCGCGGCCACCATCGCGGCCGTCTCGACCGGCCCCGCGTGCGAGCCGAGAGGCTGGCCGGGCAGCCGCTCCAGCACCAGCCACCCCAGGTCATACCCACCCAGACGCACATCGCCCGCCAGCAGGCGCGGCGTGGGGGGAGACGGATCTCCCGCGGCTGCCGCGCGGGCCGAGAGTTCACGCGTCCAGCGGATTTCGTTGTAGGCGACGGGCACCTTGACGACGACATCCACCGGTGATTCCGCCGAACCCGGCGTGTAGACGGCCAGCGCCGTGGAGCCCCCGCCGCGCTGCCAGTCTGCGCGGAACCAGCGGATGGACGAGAGGCGGCCCTGGGTCGCGGCAATGAGCGCGGGCTCGAGGGCAGGGCCCAGCGAACCCGACGACGCACTTGTGCTTGGTTCGCTCATGCCGCGGCACAAGGTACGCACCGCGAGGGCCCCGGGTCTATCTCAGGCCCGCGCCTTTGAGCATTTCCATGAGCCGATCTCGCGGGCGGTCGTCGCACCCGCAGTCCGTTTCGGCTGCGGGCCGCACCCACACGGTTGCCGTCGGGTCCGGGTCGGTCGCCCGCCGTGGAATCAGGTGCCAGTGTACGTGCGGCACCACGTTGCCCAGGCACTCGTAGTTGATGCGGATGGGGCCGGGGGGGATGCCGCGGGAGGGTTCACCGGGGCCGTCGAAGGCCTTGTGCATCGCCGCGGCAAGGTCGAGCACGTCCAGTTGCAACCGCTCCTGCCGTTCGCGGGGGAGCAACGCAAGGTGCTCGTGGTGGTCCCTGAGCCAGAGCGTACACCAGCCGGGATAGCGCTGGTGCTTGTGAAGAAGAGCGACCGATTCGCGGAGTTCGCGCAGGAAGAAGGGGTCGGCGGGCGTGGCACGCGTGAGCCGGGCACAGGCTGGGCAATCAGGAAGCGACGCAGCGACGAAGCGACGGAGCGACGGAGTGTTGTCGGCCACGGCCTCATCCCTTGGATTCGAGCGACCGGATCAGGCCTTGCAGCACGCGGTCGGCCTCGGCAAGCATTTCGTCCAGGTCTTCGGCTGGCTTCAGAAAACCCAGGTCCTGCGCCAGTTGCACAAACGTCTGCACCTCGAACAGCGAACCGCGTGCGATACGAAGTTGATGAAGGAACGCAGGCCGGCGGCCTTGACCGTAGCCCTCCGCGATGTTGGCCGGAACCGAGCAGGCTGCTCGCCGCATCTGGAGCGACAGACCGAACTGCTCACTTCGAGGCAGCGCCCCAGTGGCGCGATACACCAGCGCGACCAATGCCCGGCTCCGTTGCCAGGCCACCAAGTCGCGGTACGAACGAATGGGCTTCTTCCCTGCTGTAACCTCGCTCACGCCCCGCACTCCGTCGCTTCGTTACTGCGTCACTCCGTCACTTCCTACGCCACTGTCGCCGGCTCCCGATCATTCACACGCACGATGTCCGCCCCCAGCAGTTTCAGCCGCTCGTCCATGCGGTCGTAGCCGCGATCAAGGTGGTACACCCGGTTCACGACAGTCTGGCCCTCCGCGGCCAGGCCCGCCAGCACCAGGCACGCGCTCGCGCGCAGGTCGCTGGCCATGACGGGCGCGCCCACCAGTTTGCGCACGCCCGAGACCACCACCGTCGCCCCCTGCCGGTACAACTTGGCGCCCATCCGCGAGAGTTCCGCCACGTGCAGGAACCGCTCCGTGAATATCCGCTCCGTCAGCACGCTGTTGCCGTCCGCCAGCGTCAGCACCGCCATGAGTTGCGCCTGCAGGTCCGTTGGGAATCCCGGGTGCGGCTGCGTCGTCGCCTCGATCGGGTTCAGCACGCGGCTGGCCGTGATGCGTGCGGTCGTCCGCAGCGGGTCCATCCCCTGATCCCACGTCGCCGTCACGCCCATGTGGTGCAGGTGGTCCAGCGTCGCCATCAGCGCATCGACCGGACAGTTCTCCAGCGTGATATCACCGTGGGTGATCGCCGCGGCACACATATACGTGCCCGCCTCGATCCGGTCGGCCATCACGCGATGGTCCACGCCGTGCAACTCGCGCACACCCTCGATGATGATCCGAGGCGAGCCAGCACCGGTGATGCGTGCGCCCATGGCGATGAGCATGTTGGCCAGGTCCACCACCTCCGGCTCGCACGCGGCCATCTCGATCAGCGTGGCGCCCTCGGCCAGCGTGGCCGCGCACATCACGTTGGCCGTGCCCAGCACCGTGCTGCCGAAGGGCCCACCCAGAAAGACCCGCGCCCCCTTGAGGCGTGGCACACCGCTGGTGCCCCTGGGGGCCTTGGCCACAATGTCGCCACCCTGGAGGGAAATCTGTGCGCCCAGCGCGGCCATGCCGCGGATGTGCAGGTCCACCGGCCGCTCACCGATGGCGCACCCGCCGGGACGGGAGATGCGGGCCTCGCCGCGCCGGGCCAGCAGGGGGCCCTGGGCA
>CAZNEU010000335.1:0-2518 GCA_964571915.1 uncultured Phycisphaeraceae bacterium | reverse complement strand
GCCCAGAGCGGTGTCGTGCAACGGCTCGGCCTGCTTGGTGAAGGGGTTGACGACGGGCGTGCTGGCGCGCGAGACGCGCTGAAGTGCCGCGTGCCCATCGGCAAAGAGCATGGGGCGGTTGTCCTTGTCTGCGTTGGGGGGCAGGTGGGCCATCTCGGAGTCGAAGAACATCACCTTGCGTGCGGGGAAGGCGACATCGCCGACGCTGACGGGCGCGAGGAGGGCGGGGTCGGCCGCGGCACCGGCCGACCAGACCTCGGGGCGGGAGCGGAAGGACGCGGAATACTGGTAGGACGAAACACCGTCGCTGAAGCCGCCGTTCCACGGCTCGCCGGGCTCCCGTCGGGAGCCCGCGCAGACCCAGGTGCTGAAGAACTGGCGCCAGGGCGCGACACCAGCCATGAGCCCGGGCCAGTGGAACCGCAACTTGGCGAAGTGGTTCGTATCAAGCCCCATCCCGCCGGGCGGGTCTTCGGGAGGCGTGACGGGCAGCCACGTGGCCGACTCGGCGTAGGGGTACTTGTCGCGGCTGGCCTGGGTGTACAACTCCATGACTGTTGCGATGCCTTTGAGGTTGCTCATGCAGCCCACCTGCCGCGCCTGCCCGCGCGCGTTCATCAAGGCTGGCACCGTGAGGGCCAGCAGCACCGAGAGCACGGCAATAACGAGCAGAACCTCGATCAGGCTGAACCCTCGATGCGGGATGCCGCGAGGGAGTGTTAGAGCGGCCACATGTAGCCGCGATCGCCCGGTTCGATGAGGGTGCCCATGTCCCAGAGGGACCATACGAGGAGCTCCTTGTTCCAGGCGTATCGGAACTGCACGATTCGAGGTTTCTTTACGCTGACATCTGGGCCGACGGCGATCGCCATAGGGATTTCAACTTCGAGAATGGTGAGGCCTGTGGTATCCGGGCTTTCGGGCAGCGTGCTGGAGCCCGGCTTCCGCCGGGCGTTGGTCGTGCCCAAGCGCTTGCGCCCTTCTGGCGGGGGCTGCTTGACGCCGTTGAGCGCGTAGATCCGCACGGCGATCGCGTTCGCGTCGAGCGCGGTCCAGTTGATGAGTTTGGCCGCTGCGAGCCATGCCGCCCTGCTCGCGTCGGTTTGTTCAATCCTGATGCCCTGCTGGCGCATCCGTTCGACATATGAATCGAAGTCGCCGCCGAGCATCGCGCGGAGCTCGCCGGTGAAGGTCTCGGCCAGCGCGGCCGTGGCGGGCAGCCTGCGCGCGTCGAGGCCCCGCACCTGCGCACTCAGGCTGGCGCGGGCCGCGGCCTCTGTCGATGCCCACGTCTCCGCGCTCGTGGGCAAGGTGCCCGTCAATGCGGCGAAGAACGCCTGAACGTCCGGCTTCACCGCGGGCGGCTGTGGTCGTGGATTGGCGCGCCCCACGGAGCGGTAGATTGAGACCGCCGCGACGATGCCTGCTACAAGAGCAACAGAGATCGCCAAATACACTCTTGCGTGTCCGCGCATGTGAACCTCTCAGTCTTATCGTCGGGCCTTGCAAGGGCAAAGCGGGGGCGGGTAGGAATGCACCTTCACCCGCCCCCCGTGAACCGGTCGCGTCTGTGCGGAGTTCAGGGCTGCGGGCCGCACGATGCGGTTGACCAACACCCGCTACTGGTCCCGCCGCCAGCGCCAAGGCAGACCTCCGGAAGCACGCAGCCGCCTTCAGGGTTGCACGCCGTCAGTGAGCCGCCGCTGGCGCACGGCTGCGTGTGGCAGCAGCTGCCGGGTGGCGCTGGTGCTTTCTGCTGCGCCGAAGCCGTCGTGGCCCAGATGGCCCCCGCCAGCACCGCCGCGGCACAGGCGCACTCCGCCACGAATCCAAGTTTCTTGCTCTTCATTCCAAACTCCTTGTCGTGCGCTCGCCGCCGCGTGGTGTTGCGAGGCGTGTGCGCGGCAGGGCCACAAGCCCGGCCACGCCGACGAGCAGGAAACAGGTTGTGCGGACCCCTTCGCCCAGGCGCGTGCGGGGTTCGAGCAGGGCGATGCGTGTGTAGCCGCAGCCGCAAGGCACCGCGGCCTTCATCGCCCCGAGAAAGCCGATCCATCCGAGAAACACAACCAGCAAGGCCACCACAAGCGGAAGCACACGGTCCAAGCGCCAACGGGCCACCAGCAACGCGCCCAGAACAATCTCGCTGAGAATCAATACGCCCGTGAGGGCCACGGCGATCGGTCTGGGGAAGGCGAAGTTGAGCGAAGCGACGGTGTCAAGCGGATGCTGACTCTTGGCCAGGGCCATGGTCAGGAAGACGAAGCCCAGGAACAGCGCCACCACCCCAACAACGCCCTGCCGCCACGCTCCGTCGGGCGCTGCGCGAAGCCGGGCCGCGCCGGGTTCCGGGTTCCGGGTTCCGGGTTCCGGTCTTCCGGGTTCCGCTCAAGGTTACCGTGGCACCATCCATGTTGTCAAAAGCCTAACCCCGCCGCCCGTGCGTGTCAAGGTGAAATGTGGATTGTGGATAAGGGCACAACCACCCACAAATCTGTGCATTGTTCGTATCGTCACC
>CAZNEU010000334.1:0-17018 GCA_964571915.1 uncultured Phycisphaeraceae bacterium | reverse complement strand
TCGCTCATCTTCCCGATGTCCACGAAGATCGTGTGGGACTACGTCATCCTCGACACGCCCGGCCCTTCCGGCATCCCCGCGTGGCTCGGCCTGCCGCGCGAGCGCGGGCCGCTGCTGTGGCTGGTGGGCGGCGGCATGGTGGCGCTCGCGTGCCTCCAGGCCCTCATCCACCTCTCCGGCCGCTTCCAGATGACGCGCCTGGACAAACTGGTGTCGGTGGCGATGCGGCGGCGCGTGTTTGACCACCTCGCCCGCCTCCCGCTCCACCGCGTGCAGCAACTCAAGACCGGCGGCCTCTCCAGCATCGTGCGCGATGATGCGGGCCAGATCGGCGAGATGCTCTTCTCCGTCGTCTACAACCCCTGGCGGGCGATCATCACGCTCAGCGGCGGCCTCGCCGCGCTCGCCCTCCTCGATTGGCGCATGGTCGTGGGCGGCGCCCCCTTCATTCCCGCCGTGTGGTTCACGCACCGCACGTGGATCAACCGCATCCGCCCGGTCCATCGCGCCGCGCGCCTCACCCGCACCGCCGCCGACGCGCACGCCGCGGAGGTTTTCGGCGGTATTCGCGTGGTGCGCGGCTTCGGGCGCCGCCGCGGCGAGACCGCCCGCTTCACCAGCGCCAACGCCCTCATGCACCGCCAGGAACTCCTCGCGTGGTGGTGGTCGCGCGTCATCGACTTCTCCTGGGCCATCTTCATCCCCACCGCCACCGCCATCATCCTCATCTACGGCGGATACGCCGTCATCGACGGCCGCCTCACCGTCGGCGACCTCACCGCCTTCTGCACCTACATCCTCCTCCTCCTCGGCCCGATGGAGGTGCTCGCGAGCAGCGCGGCAGGCCTCCAGAACAGCCTCGCCGGCCTGGACCGCTGCCTCGATCTCCTCGACGAACCGACGGAGTTTGCGCTGTCCACGAAAGCCGCGAGCCCGGGCCGCGAGCACACGCCCACGCTCAACGGCACGGGCGCACCCGCACGGCCCGCGCTCCCGGAATCGACCATCGTCGCGGCACTCGCGGCCCCGGCACGCATCGAGTTTGCCAACGTGTCGTTCGCCTACCCCAACCGCCAGCAGATGGTTCTGGAGAACCTCTCGCTGGATGTGAAGCCGGGGCAGACGATCGCGCTGGTCGGCCAATCCGGCGCGGGCAAGACCACACTCTGCAACCTTGTCGCACGGTTCTACGACCCCACCGCGGGCAGCGTGCGCCTCAACGGTGTTGACCTGCGCGACATCGAGATCGACCGCTACCGCTCGCTCCTGGGGATTGTCGAGCAGGACGTCTTCCTGTTCGACGGCACCGTGCGCGAGAACATCGCCTACGCCCGCCGCGATGCCGGCGATGAGGCCGTGCACGCCGGCGCACACGCCGCCAACGCGCACGAGTTCATCACGGGGCTTGAGAAGGGCTACGAAACCATCATCGGCGAGCGCGGCGTGCGGCTCTCGGGCGGGCAGAATCAGCGCGTGGCCATCGCCCGGGCCCTGCTGGCCGACCCACGCATCCTGATCCTCGACGAGGCCACGAGCAACTTGGATTCGGAGAGCGAGGCACTGATCCAGGCGAGCCTCGCCCGCCTCATGCAGGGTCGCACATGCTTTGTCATCGCGCACCGCCTCGGCACCATCCGCCACGCCGACCGCATCGTGGTGCTCGACAAGGGCCGCATCGCCGAGACGGGCACGCACGATGAACTCGTGGCCCGCGCCGGCCGCTACGCCGAGATGCTGGCCGTGCAGTTGCACCAGCAGAAGGACTATTCCGGGCCGGCCGTGCCGTGAACCGTGCGGCCCGCCTCAACCCCGCCGGTACCATCCGCCATGCCCACCGCCCTTGACCAACTCTGCTCACTCGGCCGCGAAACCGCCACGCTCGCCTCGACAGCGTCGCTCCTCTCGTGGGACCAGGAAACCTACATGCCCGCCGGCGCGGCACCGCACCGCGCCGATCAACTCGCCCTGCTCGCCGGGCTGGTACACCAGCGCCGTACCAGCACACACATCGGCGACCTGCTCAGCGCGGCGGAGGCCGACCTTGCCGGGGAGCACGTCAGCGAAGCCGCGGCGAACGTGCGCGAGATGCGGCGCGACTACACCCTGGCCACGAAGCTCCCCACGTCGCTCGTCTCCGCCATCGCCAAGGCCACCAGCCTCGCCCAGGATGTGTGGAAGGAGGCCCGCAAGAACAACGACTTCAAGACCTTCGCGCCGCACCTCGATGGTGTGCTGGCGCTCCTGCGCGAAAAGGCCGCGTGCTACGGAACACCCCCAGGCGGCGAGCCGTACGACGCGCTGCTCAACGAGTACGAGCCGGGGGCGACCGCGGCGGAGATTGAGGCCGTCTTCACGCCCCTGCGGGCGCGCTTGGCGGGGTTGGTAGCGGCCATCGGTGCCAGCCGCACCCGGCCGCAAGAGACGCTGCTGAGCGTGCAGGGCACGCAGGCCCAGCAGCACGCCTTCGCGCTGGAGGTCCTCAGGGCCATCGGCTTTGACCTTCGCACCGGCAGGCTCGACACCACCACCCACCCCTTCTGCCAGGAGATCGGACCCGGTGATGTGCGCCTCACGACGCGCTACACCTCCGCGAGTTTTCTCGAGCCGCTCGCCAGCACGCTGCACGAGGCGGGCCACGGCATGTACGAGCAGGGCCTGCCCAAGGCCGCGCGCTTCGGCCAGCCGCTGGGCGAGGCCGCGAGCCTGGGCATCCACGAGAGCCAGAGCCGCATGTGGGAGAACTTCGTCGGTCGCGGCAAGGCCTTCTGGACGTGGGCCCTGCCGTTAGCGCGCACCCACCTGCCCGGCCTGCTCGATTCGGCGAGCGTCGAGGATGCGTACGGCGCGGCCAATGTCGTGCGGCCGAGTTTCATCCGCGTGGAGGCGGATGAAGCAACGTACAACCTGCACATCATGCTGCGCTTCGGCCTGGAGCGGGCCCTGATCACCGGTCGCCTGGCGGTGAAGGACCTGCCCGGCGAGTGGAACAAGGCCTTCAAGAACATGCTGGGGCTGGATGTGCTCGACGACCGGCGCGGCTGCCTGCAGGATGTCCACTGGAGTTGCGGCCTGGTCGGGTACTTTCCCACGTACACCCTGGGGAACCTCTACGCCGCGCAGTTGTGGGAGAAGATCAACACCGACCTGCCCAACCTCGAGGCCGGCTTCGCCCGCGGCGACTTTGCGCCGCTCAAGGCGTGGCTGAACACGAACATTCACGCGCACGGGCGGCGCTATCGCGCGGCGGACCTGTGCCAGCGAACCACAGGCAAGCCGCTGAGCGCCGACCCGCTGATGCGGCACCTGGAGGGGAAGTTGAAGCCGCTGTACGGAGTGTGAGGTAACGCCTCACGTGCCGATCGGGTGCCACACCGTCTTCATCTCAACGAACGGCTCGATCCACCACGGGCTTCCGCACGCCGCGGCATCGAACCAGTTGACGCCGTCGCGGAGTTTCACACGCTTGAGATTGTCGGCCGTGCCCTCGCGGCAGGCACGAGCGAGGTCCGCCGAAAGGCCGCAAGCATGGATGCCGTCCACATCGCGGTGCTGGGCCAGCACGGGCACGAGTTCGGCACAGGAGCCCGTGAGCAGATTGACGACACCCGCGGGCAGATCGCCGGTGGCGCAGACCTCGCCGAAGGTGCTCACGACGGGGGCGCTGGCGCTGGAGATGACGACCACGGCGTTGCCGGAGCAGATGACGGGCGCAACGAGGCCGACGAGCGCGAGCAGCGGATGCTCGGCGGGGCAGACGATGCCGATCACGCCGGTGGGCTCCGGCACGGTGATGTTCCAGTACGGCGCGCTCACCGCGTTCTGGCAGCCCAGCACGTGCGTGTACTTGTCGGCCCAGCCGGCGAAGGCCACGAGGCGATCGACGGCCGCGGCCACCTCGCGGGGGGCATCGGGCGTGTCGAGCAGTTGCTCGAACTCGGCCCGCTTGCCTTCGAGCATCTCGGCCATGCGGTAGAGAATCTGCCCGCGGAGGTAGGGCGTGGCGGCCTTCCACCTGGCGAGGCCGCCCCGGGCCGCGAGGACCGCATCGCGCAGGTCTTTGCGGCTGGCCTTGCTGGCGTGGCCGAGGAGCGTGCCATCGGCGGCTTTCACGGGTTCAGCGCGGCCGCTCTCGGAGCGCGGGAACGCCCCGTTGATGTAGAGTTTGTAGGTCTTGGCGACGCTGAGGCGGTCGGTCATGCGTGATTGTTAGGCCCGTCGTGCCGGGAGGGTTCAGTCGTCCATTTTCGAGGCCACGGGCGCGCCGCTCACGAGCGCGCGGAGGATGCTTGCGAGTTGGGCGCTGAACGCGCCGCGTGCCAGCACCGCGCTGGCCCCTTCGGCCTGAGCGCGCTTGAGCAGGTCCACCGCCACGTGCGGGCCGAAGGCGACAACGCGGATGGACCGCTCCCGCTCCGTCCGCGCGCCGGCGCGAACGCGGGCGAGGAGTTCGAACGCGAGCGCACCGGCATCAAGGTCCAGGATGAGGCCGCGCACGTCGGTGTCGGCCAGGCGGGCCTCGAGCATGTCCAAAGACCGAACAGGGCGGCAGGCGATGCCGATCGCATCCCCGGTCCCCTTGATCCTGGTGGCCCAGATGAGGTCCGCCGCGGCGTAGAGGATGGTGGCCAGCGAAGATGGGGAACCCGCGTTATCGGCCATGGGAAGCGAGCGTACACCCGGACGGGGCGAACGGCGGGCCGGGTCTTGAATATGCACGAGGTAGTGCGCGCCGGGGTGTGGGTGGGGCTACCGTCGCCTCCCCGCGTTGATCTCGTCATCGCTGGAAACGCCGCATTTCACGGTCTTTTTGAGGGATCACTTCCAATGAGCACGACCGCCGCGCCGTCCAAAGCCAAGCCCAGGGTTGCCAACCAGGCCGGGCAGATGAAGAGCCCCGTGTTCGCGGAGGTGGGCCTGCCCGACGAGCCGGACAACCTGTACACGCAGACGGTGGACGTGATGCTGACGGCGGCGGAGGCCTGCGGCATCTCGTACGAGGTGCAGGTGATTCTCGCCCAGCCCAAGAACGAGATCATGGTCCACTTCCCGGTGCGCATGGACAACGGGGATTACAAACTCTTCAAGGGCTACCGCGTCCAGCACAACAACGCGCTGGGCCCGTACAAGGGCGGCCTGCGCTTTCATCACGACGTGCATCTCGACGACGTGAAGACCTTGGCGCTGCTGATGACGATGAAGTGCTCGCTGGCGCAACTGCCCTATGGCGGCGGCAAGGGCGGCGTGAAGTGCGACCCCTACGCCATGAGCCGGAGCGAACTGGAGCGCGTAACGCGGCGCTTCTGCGCGGCGATCAGCCCGGCCATCGGACCCGACTACGACATCCCTGCGCCCGACGTGGGCACCAACGCACAGGTCATGGCGTGGTTCGCCGACACCTACGAGGCCCAGAGCGACCACCGCAACTCATGGGACTCGATGCGGATCGTTACGGGCAAGCCCGTGGAGATCGGCGGCAGTCTGGGGCGCGAGAAGGCCACCGGTCAGGGCGTGGTGGACGTGCTGGTGGAGATGCTGCCGGAACTGAAGATCGACATCAAGGGCATGAAGTTCAGCGTGCTGGGCTACGGCAACGTGGGCTCGTGGACGGCACGCATCCTGGCCAAGATGGGGGCCCGGCTCGTGAGTGTGATGGACCACACCGGGGCGATCATCAACGACAAGGGCATCGATGCGGATGCCCTGGCCAAGTGGTGCGCCATGCCCCGGGTCGAGGGCGGTGCGGGCGGCGTGAAGGGCTTCAAGGGGGCCACGGCCTGCACCGAGAGCGATTTTTACAGCGCCAAGGTGGAGGTGCTGGTGCCCGCCGCGCTCGAGCAGATGATCAAGGAACCGCAGGCCAAACTCATCAACGCCCGGGTCGTGGCGGAGGGCGCCAACGCCCCCAGCACGCCCGCGGGCGACCGGGTGCTGAGCCAGCGCGGCATCGAGATCATCCCCGCCATTCTCGCCAACGCGGGCGGGGTAACGGTCTCGTACTTCGAGTGGCTGCAGAACAAGAGTTGCACCACCTGGGACGGCGAGAAGGTGGACCGCGAACTGAACCGGCACATGGTGACCGCTGCGCGCCAGACGGTGGCCGCCCGCACGAAGTACGGTTGCGACATGCGGACGGCGGCGTATGTGGCCGCGCTCGAACGCATCGGCAAGGTGTACCAGGTGCGGGGGATCTTCCCGTAAGCGGGAAGGCACGGGGAAGGCACGGGGAAGGCACGAGGAAGGCACGAAGAAGGCACGGAGGCACGGAGTGCGCGATTGAACGAACCCCCGGTGCGGGCCGGGGTTTTTTTGTTGCGGCCGGGCGATATACTGCGTGGCGATGCGTCGTGCTGTCCGTGCCGCGGTGCTCGGTCTTGGGCTTGCCACAGCCGCGCGTGCCGGCACGCCCTTCATCACGGACGATCCCGGCACGCCCGTGCGTGGCTGGGAGATCAACCTGGGCCTGGCCTTCGAGAAGAACCGGACGGGCAGGGTTCTTACGGCGCCCACGCTGGACCTGAACTACTCGATCGACCCGCACGTCCAGTTGAACGCGAACATCGGGGGCGTGAGCGTTTTCGGACAGCGCAAGGGCGCATCGCTCACCGACACGCAGTTGAAGGTGAAGTGGCGTCTGATCGACGACCGGGACGACGCGACCACGGGCGTGGAGGCCACGGGACCGCCGGTTGCCGACGATGAGTGGTTCTGGCACGCCCCCCTGGCGGGGCCGCTGGCTGTGAGCATCGCGCCAACCGTGATCTTGCCCACGGGGGATGCGGACCGCGGGCTGGGCGCGGGGGCCTACCAGGTGAGGCTGCCGGTGCAGATCGGCAAGACGCTGGGCGATTGGTACATCTACGGCGAGGTGGGGTACCAGTTCGGCGTGGCCCGGACCGACGCGGGGCGACGCACCGGCGGGCCGATCACCAGCCGCGGCGATGTGCTGTTCTACGGGGTGGCGGCCGAGTATACCGTGAGCGACGATGTGTCGATCGGCGCGGAAATCAACGGGCAGCACTTGATGGACGCGACCGGGGAGTACACGCTGATCGCCAACATCGGCGGATTGGTGAGCCTTGGCGAAGGGTGGGCGCTGCTGGGCACCATGGGGCGGACGCTGCGGGAAGACTCTCGCGGGGGGCCGCAGGTGCTGGTGCAGGTGTTTGTGCGGTGGACGTTCTGAGTTTGTACCGCGCACCCCTCCCGGTCACTCCGGACGCCGGATGCGCACCTTCGAGTCCGCAACCACGATAAAGCACCCCGCGAGGGACTGCCGGGCAAGGGCTTCAAACGCTGCAACCACCGCCGCGGCCAACGCACGCCGACTCGGGTCGGCAAGCCTGACGAGCATCAAGCCCGCGTGCGTACCGGGGGCGAATCGCCGGATGTCGGCGAAGTCGAGGTCTTGCGTGATGAGGAATCGCTGCTCCTGGAGAACCGCCGACCAGATTGCATCATCCTGTCTGCCTGCCAAGCCCTCTTGTCGCACGGAATCCACATCGTGCCCTAGGCCAGCCAACTGCTCGCACAACGTCTCGGGCAGGTTCTCATCGATCTTGATCCGCATGGATGCGCTCACGCGACCTTCGGTAGCGGGCGGACAGGCATGTCTTCCTTGGCCGATTCCGCCGCGTAGGCGATCACGGCAAAGACCGCCTCGCGCGAGAGCGTCGGGAACGCGGCGACGATTTGTTCGACGGAGTCGCCGTCGGCGAGGCTGGCCAGCACGGTGCGGAGGGTGACGCGTGTGCCGCGGATGACGGGCTCACCGCCGACAACGCCAGCGTCCTGCGTGATGTATCGGTGAATGTCCATGCGTTATCTTTGTGCACGGGACCGGAGCCGGCCACTGCGGGCCAACCGACGCTCGTGGCCGGGCCTATGGATACTCCTGCCGCGTAGGGCGGATGAGGATGTCGCTGACGTGGACGTGCGCAGGCTGGTCGGCGATGAAGCAGATCGCGCGGGCGACATCCCCCGGCTCCAGCATGGGGCCGAACTTCTCCACCATCTGCGTGTACCACTCGGGCGTGTACCCGGCCACGCCCTGAAACTCGCTGGTCACAAACGCCGGCTCGACCAGCGACACGCGGATGCCCCTCGGCCCGAGTTCGCGGCGTGTGCCCTCCGCGAGAGACTGGATCGCGGCCTTCGTGGCCGAATAGAAACTCGAGAAGGGCGAGACGTGCCGGCCCACAACCGAACCGAGGATGATGAGGTCGCGCGGGCGTTTGAGCCACGCGCCTGTGGCACCGGCCTGGTCGGCGGGCACCATCGCGAGCAGGCGGGGCCCGGCCGCACGGATCAGGCGTGCCGCGGCGAGGATGTTGGTGCGGATCAGGTCGTCCCACTGGGCCGCGTCGCTGGTGATGGCGGTGCCGCCCAGGCCGCGGCCGGCGTTGATGATGATGAGGTCGGCCTCGCCGCCGAAGCGGCTCTTGGCCGTGTCAAGGGCGCGGGCGATGACGGCCTCGTCGGCGCAGTCGCCCGCCACGGCCACCACGCTCGGGCCCAGGCGCGCGGCAATGGCCTGGAGTTTCTCAGCACGGCGGGCGTTGATGATGAGTTTGCAGCCCGCCGCGGCCAGGGCCTCGGCGGTGGCAAGGCCGATGCCGGCGGAGGCGCCGGTGATGAGAGCGATGCGACCTTGGAGGGATGACATGGCCAGAGGGTAGAGCGTGCTGCTCGGGAGCATCGAAGTCGCCGAGCCGACTTCGATGGCACGGCTCAACTCACCGCGGCGGCGGGACCCATGACGGCCTCGAGTTCGGCGAGGCGCCGCACGATGGCCTCGTTGGTGCCGCTCTGAAAGAACGCGCGGCTGTTGCGGATGGCGGAGCGGATGGTTTTGGCCTCGCTGGAACCGTGGGCGATGCCGCACACGCCGTTCACGCCCACGAGGGGTGCGCCGCCGTACTCGTGGTAGTCCATCTTCTTGAAGAGGACCTTGAAGACGGGTTCGAGCATCATCATGGCCGCGGGGTCGTTGGCCATGATCTCTTCGGCGATGCCCTGCACGATGGCCTTGGCCATGCCCTCGATCATTTTCAGCAGCGCGTTGCCCACGAACCCATCAGTAACCACCACATCCGTGCCGCCGTTGAACACCTCGCGCCCCTCGATGTAGCCGATGTAGTTCAGGCCGGGCGTGCGCCTGAGCATCTCGGCGGTTTCGTGGATGATGCTGGTGCCCTTGCCCTCTTCGCTGCCGATGTTCATCACGGCAACCCGCGGGCTCTTGATGCCGTGCAGGGTCTTGGCGATCATGTCGGCCATCACGCCATACTGCCACAGGTGGCTGGGGCGCGGCTCGGGGTTGCCGCCCACGTCGCTCATCACCACCGGACCCTTGAACGTGGGGATGGTGACGGCGATGCCCGGGCGGTGAACGCCGGCCAGGCGGCGCATGTACATGGTGGCCGCGGCAACACAGGCACCGGTGTTGCCGGCGCTGAGCACCACGTCGCAGCGATTCTCGGCCCTGTGAGAACCGAGGAGGGCCATCTGCACCAGCGACGAGTGGCGCTTGCCGCGCACCGCCTCCACGGGCGAATCGTCCATCGCGATGGTGTCGGGCGCGTGGTGGATCTCGACGCGGCTGTCCGTGCAGGCGCGCTCGGAGAGCAGTTCTTTGATGAGGGGTTCGGGGCCGACGAGCACCATGCGGTCGGCGGGGCCGAGGTGGTCCAGACCCTGCACGCACCCGGCGAGAATCGCGTCGGGGGCGTGGTCGCCGCCCATGACATCTACCGCGATCCGCATGGCGTGCTCAGACCTTGTCGATGCCGATGCCGAGTTTGGGCACGCTGATGCGCAGGCCCGGACGGACATAGCCCGAATCTTTGCTCACGCGGTGGTGCATCTTGGGCATGCCCGACAAGGGGCACACCGTGAGGCTCACGGGCGAAAGGGCGTGGTGGTTGCGGCGGCGGCGGCTGCGGCCGTACGAGATTCGTTGGACTGGGAGCATGGCGGAATCCTGATAAAACCAGCCCGGCGGAGCGCCCAGGCATGGTCGCAACGATACGGAAGGCGGGGCGGTAAATCAAACCGGGAAGCCGAAGGCACGAAGGCACTGGAGACGGGAGACTGGGCAGGACTCAGGACTCAGGACTCAGGACTCAGGACTCGGGACTCAGGACTCAGGACCCAGGACACAGGACACAGGACACAAGCGGTGGCGGGGCAGGGGTTGGCCGCTATCATCCACCTGCGGCGGCCAAGCTCGCCGTTTTCGCCTCCGTAGCTCAGTTGGTAGAGCAGCTGACTCTTAATCAGCGGGTCAAAGGTTCGAGTCCTTTCGGGGGCATTTGAGAGACGCGGCCCGGGGTTCGGGGCGCGTTTTTCTGCTTTTGGCAGGGCCGGGCGTGGCCTGTGAGGAGGGGGCGAAGGGCCCACGGGCACGCCGCACGCGTACAATAGTTCAATGGAGGACTCGCAAGAACACCAGCTCCCTGCGAGCGCCACATCACCGGGGGCGTTCCGCCTCGACCGGCGAGCGTTCTCTGTATCCTCGCTGGACGAACACGACGATGACGGGGTGTATTGGCGCGGACGCCAGCCCGCTGAGCGCATGGCCGCGCTCGAATACCTGAGACGGATGGCCTATGGACCAGCATCTACCGCCCGACTTCAGAGAGTTCTTGCAGTTGCTGCACTCGGAGCGGATTGAGTATCTGCTGGTGGGCGGGTACGCGGTGAGTTTCCACGGCTACCCGCGGCCAACCGGCGACTTGGACGTCTGGGTCGCGGTTCATCCGGACACCGCGAACAAACTGGTGGCGGCCCTGACCACGTTCGGGTTTCCCAACGCCGCATCCGCGGCTGCGGAGTTTCTCACGCCCGGACGCGTTGTGCGCATGGGTGTGCCGCCCGTGCGCATCGAGGTGCTCACCGCGATCACGGGCGTGGACTTCGCGGCGTGCCATGCGCGGCGAGTGCAGACGACAATCGATGGCGTGCCTGTGTGCCTGATCGCCAAGAGTGATCTGATCGCCAACAAGCGGGCCGCGGGCAGGCCCAAAGACCTCAACGACCTCCAGCACCTGGGCTAGGCAGCGCAGAGCCCGCGACGCTCAGAAAAAATCGCTCATCCACGGCGATGAACCCGGAAACATCGCGCTGGCCGTGTCAATCGCCGCGGCATCCCCCTCCACCAGCCCGATCGCGGCGGCTTGGCGGGCCGAATACAGGCCCGTGTAGAGGGGCACCAGGCCGCCGATGTCGCAGCGAAGTATGGGTGCTGGCCCCGACCCCGCACCGCTCCCACCCCCCGCGCTGCCTGGGATGAGGCGGACGAGCGTGCCGCGGCCGTCGGCCACGCTCAGGAGCCACGCGCCGTGGTTGGCGGGCACGAGCGTGTCGGTGATATCGAGGGCGAGTGCGGTGCGCAGGCCCGCGGGCCAGCCGCGGGCTTCGACGGCCTTGGGCAGGTGGGTGATGCGCGTCATCCAATACTCGCGCCGATCGACGCGGTAGTTCTGCAAGGGCAGGAGCGTGAGCAGCGGGTGAATCGGCCCGGCCTGGCGGATCAGGATGTGCTCACCCATGGTGGCCATATCACCCAGGAACGCGGCGAGGCGGTACGCGGCCCGCGGCGTGGTGAAGGCGAGGTCGGAGAGTTGCACATCGTGCTTGCCGGTGGCCGGGTTGCGGACCTGCGTGAAGTAGACGTAGCCCTCGAGGCACTCATCGGATGGCGGACGGGACGTCCGCCCCACCAAAGACAGGGGGGCGAACACACCAAAGCCCGTGAAGTGGTCTTCGCGCATCTGGCGGATGCGGCTCCAGGTGTACGGGCCGCGGTCGAGCGGGCCGTCGTAGCGCCGCGCAAACGATTGATACACCGCGCGCACATCATCTGGCACAAGCCAGCGGTGCTCAGGCTTGGCCCACTCGGACAGTTGGCGCACGACCAGGCCCTTGGCCTGCACGCCGGTGCCGCCGGCCCCACCCCCCCCACCCCCCGCACTCCCGCCCCCGCGCCCCACGGCCGCGAGTTCGCGCACGGGGATGCGAACCTCAAAGCAGTGCCCGCCCTGCTCGAAGCCGCTCTGGCGGTAGAAGGCCTGGGTGGATGCGTACAGGCCCGCGAGCGCCCACCCCTCGGCCGCGGCTTCACGGATGAGGGCTTCCATCAGCACCCGTGCCGCGCCCTGCCCGCGGGCTTCGGGGGCGGTGCCCACACCCGCAACGCCGAGCATGGGCACGCTGCGCCCGCCGAAGAACTGGCCCATGGGCACGCGCCCGAGCGTGGCGATGGGCTCGGGCACCGCGCCATCGCCGGGACCGGTGCCGGGCGACGATGGCCGTACCACACGCAGGGCCTCGACACCCAGGAACCGCAGCCACGGGTACGCAGGATCGAGCGGCGCGGTAAACGCGAAGTGCAGGATGCGGGCCAGCGCGGGCAGGTCTGCCTCGGTCGCCGGGCCGTAGTGCCGCGTGTCGGCGTTGGTCATGGCAGAGGATATCGCGGGCGAGTGGAGGGTCCGTCGAGACTCTCCGAGCCGTCCGGGTGCGCGGCGGCGGGCAGCAGCACCTCGATGGTCGCGCCGGCGGCCGCACCCGCGCAAGCAGGCGCGGTGTTGCGCACGGCGATGCGCCCGCCGTGGGCATCGACAATGCGGTGGACGATCGCCAGGCCCAGGCCCGTGCCGGTGTCACGGGTGGTGAAGAAGGGGTTGAACATCCGCTCCATCGTTTCCGCGGTCAGGCCCGGGCCGGTGTCCTGCACGAGCAGCGCGTGCATGGTTTGCGCGGGGCCGCCGGAGGCATCTGCCGCGCGTTGGGTGCGGGCGTGCAGCGTGAGAATGCGGGGGTGGCCCGGCCCGTTGCCGGCCATGGCCTCCACGGCGTTGCGGATGAGGTTGACCAGGGCCTGCTGCATGAGCGCGGCATCGCAGCGCACGGTGGCAGCGCCCGGCCCGCGGGCCGCGGGGGCCGCGACCTTGATCTCCACACCCTGCCACATCGCATCGTCGGAGCGTGCGGCCTCGCAGGCGCTGTTGAGGAGGTCGGCGGTGTCCACATCGGCCACGCGCACGCGCACCTCGCGCGCGAACGAGAGCACGTCGCCCACCACGGCATCAAGGCCGGAGACGGCCGCGGCGATGCGCTCCGCCACGCGCCGTTGCTCGGGGCGGTCGGCCAGGTCCTGCTCCAGCATGCGCGCGTACAGGCGGATCGAGCCGAGGGGATTGCGGACCTCGTGGGCGATGCCCGCGGCCATCTCGCCCAGCGCGGCCAGACGCTTGGAGCGGGCGGCCTGCTCACGCGCATCGCCCAGTTCGGCCTTGAGGCGGGCCACCTCGCCGGTGAGTGTTTCGTGCGTGGCCTGGAGGCGGGCCGCGGCCTGGTTGAACGAGGCCAGGATCGCGCCCAGGTCTTGCGCTGAGAGGTCTGGCGAAGGGGCGCTCTGGGCGGCCGGGGCCGCTTTCACGCGAGCCGGTCCTGCAGGCGTGAACCGCCCACGTCGGAGGGGTCGTCGATCATCCCGGAGGAATCGGCGTAGGCCCCCACGGCGGCGCGGCTCAGGCGCAGGCCCGCGATCTCGGCGGCCAGCGCGTCCTTCATGGCGGTGAGGGTGCGTTCGTCCAGCGCGTCATGCCGGTTCACGGCCTCCAGGCGTTCCTCGATGCCCGTCAGGCGTTCCTGCACCTCGTGCCGCTGGGTCGCGTCGAGTTCGCTGGCGGGCGAGCGGGCATCGCGCACGAAGGGCTCAACCTCTTCGGCGGTGCGCGTGAGTTCGGAGACGATGGGCTCGCGCTGGGCGAGTATGTCGAGCACCTCGGGCAGGTCGCCGCCGGCCACGCACTCGCGCTGGCGCGTGGCGAGGGCCTCAAGGCGGCCGGCGAGTGAGAGTTGCTCGTCGAGCAACCGCAGCAGGCGCGGGTACCAGCGCTGGTGCGCGTGGGGGGGGTGGAGTGTGTGCGGGTGGTGTGGGACGTCCTGTCCGTTGCGTTCGTTCATGGCAAGCCTCCTGCCGCCGTTGGTGGGGGAGTATCGGGTGAGTCTACTGGGCCGCCGCGCTGGTGGCGTTATGCACTTCGCCCTTCTGGCGGTCGATCAGGCGGCCGGAATCGAGCCAGCGTTCCCAGTGCTTTCGCTCCATGGGCAGGTTGGGGTCGTTCCAGGTGTCGTCGGGGAGGGAGGCCAGTTGCTGGCGGGCACGCTCGTTGGCGGTGATGGCCTCGGACCAGAGCCTCTGGGCGACGTAGGCGTTGACAATCTGAACCATGGCGACCAACGCGGCCGGGTCGGTCGAGTACTTCTGGCGGGCGGTGTCGTAGAGCGTGATGGCGCGGGCGAAGTCGCGCTGCTCGAAGGCCACATCTCCGCGGTAGAACGTGCTGTTGCGGAGGGCGAGCACGTCCATGGGGGTGGTCTGGCGGGGGTCCTTGGTGGCCAGGGCCTGCGCGGCGGCGGCGAAGGCCTCGCCCGCCTCGGCCAACCGCTCGCGCCGGAGTTTTTCGAGTTCCTCGCGCCGGGCCTGGGGCAGGGCGCCGCGCAGTTCGCGGTCGATGTCGGCCGCGGAGAGGCGCTTGGCATCCGCCCCCTTGAACATGAGCACGCCGATGCGCTCGTGGTCCGGGTAGCGGGCCACGGCCTCGTCGAGTTTCTCGATGGCCAGGGGAAACTGACCGACGTGGTGGGCCCGCTCGCCCAGTTCGATCAGGGCATCGCGGTACACCTCCGACTCGGGCCCCACCGTTCCCGCGGAGAGCACCCGCCGCAGGAGTTCCTCCCCGTCGGTGTCGTTGCCGGGCTGGTCGTCGGCAAAGTAGCAGCGGGCCAGGGGCACGATGCTGCGCAGACTCACCGGGCCGGAGGCCAGATCGACGAGTTCGCGGTAGTTGGAGGCGGCCGCGGCGTAGTCGCGCTGGGCCTCAAAGCCCTGGGCCATGCGCAAGACCGCCTCGGCCTTGCGCGGGTCTTCGTCTCCCCGCCCTGCGTACAGGGCGAAGCAGGCCTGGGCGCTCTCGCGGTCGCCGGCCAGGTCGAAGCACTCGGCGGCGTTCCAGAGCGAGTCGGCGTGGGCGGGGTCGTCGGCCACCAGCACCAGGCGGGCGTGCTCGCGATACGCGGCGCCGGCATCGAGCAGGTGGCGCTTCACCTCGGCCTGCGTAACGAGGCTCACCTGGTCGATCGAGAGTTGGCCCGTCTCGGTGGTGCGGGCCTCGGCCAGTTGCCGCTCGCCGAGGGCCTTGTGCGTGGCCCCCACGGCGAGGAAAACCGCTGGCGGCACAGGGTCGAGTATCTGGTCTTGTGCAGGGGCCGCGGCCGCTGTCTGCTCCGTGGTGGCGTGCGAAGAACCGGCGGCGACCGCCGGACCACCCGTCGTCCGGTAGGCCCGCTCGGCGAGCAGGGCGTAGCGCAGAGCCACGGCCAAAGCACCGGAGTTCTGCCGATCCGTGTAGCGGTCCATGAGGCTCGTGCCCGCGTCATGCGTGGACACGCCGGTCCCCGCGGAGCCGGCGGAGAGCCTCTCCATCAGTTCGCGGTAGCGTTCCAGCGCGGCATCGTCGTCGCCCAGACCGGCGATGGTCTCGGCCAGGCCCAGCAGGGCCGCCGCGCCGGTGGGCGTGGCGCCCTCGGCCTCCACCACCGTGAGGAAACGCTCCCGGGCCTCGTCGAGCCGGCCCTCGGCCTGCTTGAGTTTGCCCCCCAGCACCAGGGCCTGGGCGCGCACCGGCGAGGTGGAGGGGAGGAGCGATTCGGCGATCGACAGTTGGGCCGCCGCGGCGGGCAGGTCGCCCATTTTTTCGTACGCGCGCCCGAGAAGGAAGACGAGTTCGCCCTGCCGCTCGGGGGTGAGGCCCTGGGCCTTGGGCAGTGCCCGCAGGAGTTTGGTGGCGGCCTCTTCGGGGAAGCCGGCCAGCAGGCGCAGTTCGGCCTGCTTGCCCAGGGCCCAGGCGCGGTCGTCTGGCGAGAGGGTGTCGTCTTCGAGCAGTTCGCCCAGGAGCGCCAGCGTCTCCTCGAACTTCACGCTGCGGGAACGGAGGTTGGCATCGACGATCTTCTTGAACAGGCTCTGGCGGCGGTCGCTCAGGTCCGGCGGCAGGGCCTTGGCCATGGCCACGGCCTCGGCCGTGCGGCCCGCGCCTACGAGGGATTCCGCAACCGCGGCCTGGTCTTCCTCGGTCCACTCCGCGCTGAGTTTTTTCGCCCGCTCGTAGTCCTCAACAATGCGCTTGTCGTTCTCCGCGTTGCGCACGCCCTGTGCGGCCTGCGCCCCGGCGAGCACGCGGGCCCGCAGCAGGAAAAAATCGCGCTCGCCCGCACCCCTGAGCCGGCCCTCTTCGATCGCCGGGCGCACCTGGGTGTTGAGCACCTCCAGAGCCTGATCGAACTTGCGCTCGTCGAAGGCGATCTTCGCGGCTTCGAGGTGTACCACGGGGCTGACCTTGGGGGCGCGGAGCACGCCCGCGGCCACGCCGCCAACCAGGAGCACGGCGCCCACCAGCAAGATCGGGATCGGCAGGACACCCTTCCAGTCGATGCGGCTGGCCGACGAGGGGGTCGCGCCGGGGGGCGGGGCCTTCGGGTCGGGTCGCGGCGCAGCATCGGGTTTGTTTGCGTGGTCCGCCAAGGCAGGGTCTCAACAGGCGATGGACAGGCTGTGTATCGGCATGGGTGCCGGGCCGGGGCGCGGCACAACGGCCGCGGGCGCAGCGCCACGGCCGCGAACGCGCCGCATGGGGGCTTATCGGACCACCGGGCGGGGAAACTGGAGCGGGGTTGGCCCTACTCGGGCGGGTCGGCCGGTGCTTCGCGGTCTGCGGGGACAACCACGACCGTGCCCGCGAGCAGGTCGCCCGCGTGCCGCCAGTTGGAATCGAAGACCATGAGCAGGCCCAGCGGCGGCACGCCCCAGCGGATCAAGTTGCGCAGCACAGCCTGCCAGAAGGGGGGCCGCCCGATGCAGGCGGACCCGCACTTGGCCCCTTCGACGGCCCCCGCCCCGGGGTCTTTGTGTAGGCCCAGCACCCCGCAGCCCCCCCGGCGTTTGCCCCGTG
>CAZNEU010000333.1:0-2487 GCA_964571915.1 uncultured Phycisphaeraceae bacterium | reverse complement strand
GCCGATTCGGAGAATCGGGGTACCCAAAGGCAACCGCCAGAAACTTGGACTACACCCGACCCCGCCCAAACACGATCGGGCCATGCTTGCGGCCCCGAGCACCGATAAAGTGGTGGCTCGCTCCGTCTCGCAGCCACGCCGATGCCGCCACCTCCCCCCGCGCCACCCTCACCGCCGCCCCACCCCGTGCCCGCCGGCGCGGCCGCCGGTCGTGGTGCGCCCGTGGCGAGCGTGGTGATGGCGACGCGCAACCGCAAGGATGAACTCCGCAACGCGATCAACTCGTGCCTGAGGCAGAGCCTGCCGGTGGAGGTGATCGTGCGCGATGACGGCTCGACCGACGGGACGGGGGAGATGGTGCGGGGCGAGTTTCCGATGGTGGATTACGCGCGGCATCCGCAGCCGCGGGGGAGCATTGCCAACCGCAATGACGCGGTGCGCGCCGCCCGCACCAACTGGATTTTCTCGATCGACGACGACGCGACGTTCGACTCGCCCCGGACGGTGGAGCAGACGCTGCGCGAGTTTGACCACCCGCGCGTGGGGGCGGTGGCGATACCGTACATCGACGTGCTCAGGTCGCCCAGGGTGGAGCAGATCGCGCCCGACGACCAGCACGTGTGGGTCGTCAACTTCTTTCGCGGGTGCGCGGCGGCGTGGCGGCGCGACGTGTTCCTGGGCGTGGGCGGGTATGCACCGGTGCTGTATCACATGGCCGAAGAGCCGGAACTGGGGATGAAGATGCTGGGGGCGGGGTACGTTACGCGCGTGGGGCGGGCCGACCCGGTGCACCACTTTGAGTCGCCCAAGCGCGACCACACCAAGGTGCTGAGGCTGGTGGCCAAGAACGGGCTGCTGATGGCGATCCTGAACACGCCGCTGGTCCTGCTGCCCGTCCACCTCGCGGGGACGATGGTGAAGTCGGGCCTCTACTCGGTGCGCCATTCCACCAAGCGGGCCATGCTGCAAGGGGTGATCGAGGGATGGAAGGATGCGCGCCGCGCGTGGCCCGACCGCAGGCCGGTTCCCATGCGGGCCTATCTGCTGTACCGATCGCTCGGCCGTCAATCGCCCCGCCCGCTGGAACGCGTGGAGGGCCGTCTGCCCGAGCGGAGGGTGTTCACCAGCGCGGCCAAGAGCGGCGCGTAAGCCTCCACCCGTCCCACTCTCCCCTTCGTGCGCCCCTCTTCGGAGCCTGAGTTGCCTCCTCCCGCGTCCCTCCCGCCCATCCAGCCCGGGGCAACACCGGCCGGCGCATCAGCCGCGATGCACACGGCCGCGGCGAGCGGCATGCGCTGGCTGATGCTGCAGAGCCTGGCGTACAAGGGCGTGAGTTTTTTCGGGCAGATCGGCCTGACGCACCTGGTGAGCCCCAAGGACACGGGGCTGATCACACTGGCCCTGGCCGTGGCGGTGTTCACGAACTTTCTGCAGCAGCAGGGCCTGCGCGAGGTGCTGGTGCGGTTGCGGAGCCGGCACGAGCGGTGGGACGGCACGGCGTTGTGGCTGGCGGCGGCATTGGGGCTGGTGGGCTTTGCGCTGACGGTGCTGGCGGCACCCGTGGCGGCGTGGGCATTTCACGCGCCGGAGTTGCGGGCGCTGCTGTGGACGGTGGCGTTCTCGGCGCCGCTGATGGCCATGAGCAGCGTGCCCGAAGCGAAACTGCAATCGCAACTGCGGTTCAAGGCCCTGGCGAGCATCGAGTTTCTGCGCGGCATGGGCACACTGGGGCTGACGATCATCCTGGCGTGGCAGGGCTGGGGGGCGATGGCCTTCGCGCTGCCGCTGCCGATCATGGTGGGCGTGCGCCTGGTGCTGATGTGGTGGCTGGCCCGGCCGCGCTGGACGCGCCATGCGCACGTGGCCCGCTGGCGTTTCCTGTTCGGCGACTCGGTGCTGCTGATTCTGGCGTCGCGGTTTGGCCAGTGCATCCCGCAGGCGAGTTTCTTCATCATGGGCAGGCGGTTTGATGAACTGGAGGTGGGGCTGTACGCCTTCGCCAACAACCTCTCGCTCACCACGGCGGTGATCATCACGCAGAACATCGGGGCGGTGATGTTCCCCGTGTTTGCGCGCTTCCAGGACGACCCGGAAACGCTGCGCCGGAGTTTTCTGCGCTCGGGGCGGCTGTTGCAGGTGCTGGCCGTGCCGCTGTGCTTCATGCAGGGGGCGCTGGCCGGGCCGTTCATCACGCTCGCCACCGGGGCACGATATCACGACAGCGTACACATGCTGCAGGTGCTGAGCGTGGCGATGGCGTTCGTGGTGATCTGGCCCTCCAGCCGCGCCCTGATGCAGGCGCAGGGGCGCTTCCGCATGTGCCTGGCCATGGCGGCGCTGCACGCGGCGGTGTATACGGTGGCCGCGCTGGTGGGGGCGTATGTTGGTCAGGGCGTGGCGGTGAGTTTGAGCGTGTGCGTCGCGTTCGTCGTTGTGGGCATCATCGACCCGTGGGTGGCGCTGCGGCCGGTGGGGGGCACGCTGCGC
>CAZNEU010000332.1:0-2889 GCA_964571915.1 uncultured Phycisphaeraceae bacterium | reverse complement strand
ACGCGCTGGTTCGAGTGGACGTTTGACAGGCGCACATACGCAACGAATGGTCCGGCGATAGAGCGCCCGTCGGGTTGTGGAATCGCCGCCAAAGCTCCGATAATCCCTTGCAGGGTGTGCTTGGCGCGCGCGTGCGTCACGACCACTTCATCGCAGAGCACGAGACAACTGCACGTTACCTGCGGCTGCTGGGCCTTGCCTCTGCCCTTGGGCTGTTTCTTCGCCATGGGCACGAGTCTAGCGACGGCAGCGGTGGGACATCAAGCCGCAGCACCCTACCGCCGCGCCTTCTTGGCCACCTTGCGGCCTGCGCTCTTGGCCTTGCGCGCCGGTGCGGCCTTCTTCGTGGCCTTGCCATTCCCGCCGCCAGCCTTGCCGTTTCCAACGCTCCCCCCAGCCCCCCCGGCCGCGCCGTAGCCCGCGGGGATGCCGTGCGTCCACGTCTTCATGAACTTGGACTCGGGGTTGAAGCCGTCGCCGGGAATAGGGTGGCTGCCCTTGGTGAACGTGCTGATGGAACTCTTGAGGGCGGTCTTGGCCGTGTACTTGGCCGTGAACTCCTCCCAGATCCAGCGGTAGGTCTTCTCCATGCCGTCGCGCAGGCGCGTGTCGGGCTCCCAGTGCATGAGTTGCTGTATCTTGGTGTTGTCGGAGTTGCGGCCCGCCACGCCGCGCGGGGCATCGAGTTTGTAGTGGCGCTGCAGTTTGACACCGGCGATCTCTTCGGCGATGTCCACCAGTTGGTTGATGGAGACGAGTTCGCTGGAGCCGAGGTTGATGGGCTCGAGAATGTCCGAGTGGGTGATGCGGTCGATGCCCTTGGTGCAGTCATCGATGTACATGAACGAGCGGGTCTGGGTGCCGTCGCCCCAGATCTCGATGTCATGCTTGCCGCTGACCACCGCGGCGATGACCTTGCGGCAGATCGCGGCGGGGGCCTTCTCGCGCCCCCCCTCCCACGTGCCGTTGGGGCCGTACACATTGTGGAAGCGGGCCACGCGGGCGTTCAGGCCGAAGTCCTCGCGGAAGTGGCGGCACATGCGCTCGGAGAAGAGTTTCTCCCAGCCGTAGCCGTCTTCGGGGAGCGCGGGGTAGGCATCGGCCTCTTTCAGGGCCGTGATGTCGGGGTTCTTCTGCTTGTCGGCGTTGTAGACGCAGGCGGAGCTGGCGTAGAAGAAGCGCTCGATGCCCGCCTCCTGCGCGGCGAGGATCATGTGCGTGTTGGTGAGCACGCTGAGCATGCACAGGGCCTTGTTGTTCTCGATGAAGCCCATGCCGCCCATGTCGGCCGCCAACTGGTACACCTCGTCGCCGCCGCGCGTGATGGCGCGGCACACACGAAAATCTCGGCAGTCGCCCTTGACCGGCCCCGCGTGGTTCTCCACGTCGCGGTGGACCTGGTACCACTCGTCCAGCGGCTTGATGTCAGCCGCGACGATGCGCTTGGCGCCGAGTTGCTTGAAGTAGTTGACGAGGTGGCCGCCGATGAAGCCGCCGCCGCCGGAGATGACGATCGTTTTGCCCTTGCTCATGTCGCGCTCGCTCCCAAGGCGCGGGCGGAAATCGCCCGGCGAAGTTGATTCATGGATCGACCGGCGGCGGGCACATGCCCACCGGACGGGTGGTACGAATCGTAGAGCCTGGGCGTTCGGGGCGGAACAACCGGCAGGGGCGATGGGGAGGGTTTTCTTATCAGAACCAGCGTTCGCGGCCGGGCTAGGCGGTGCGCGTGATTGGTTCCTGTTCGGAGGTACCGATCACCGCGCGGCTCTCGGCCACCACCAGCGCGTGGTCGGCGGGCAGGCCCACCAGGATGCCGGAGTTGGCCGAGAGGGTCCCGCCGCGCGAGAAATCCAGCGGCTGGCCCAGCGTGTCGGAGACGATGCGGCCGGCGCGGCCAGCGATGAGCGAGCCTGGGGCGTGGTCCCAGATGCTGTCTTTGCCGCCGCCGGAGCGCGGCGTGCGGAGGAACACGTCCGCCTGCCCGCGCGCGACCACGGCGTACTTGCACTGGCTGTCGATCTTGCGGTGCTCGGCGAGGGCAATGCCGCGCGAGCCGAGGCGGCGACGGATGGCGGCGGAGGTGGATTCGTTCTGGTGGCTGGCGGCGAAGGAACCGATGAGACGCAGCGCGGTGCCGGGCGCGCGGGTGCGCGGCACGAGCGGCTGGGGCGTCGCGGTCGCGTCGTCGGCCGCGTGCCAGAGCACCGGGCCGGTGTCTGTGGCGAGGTAGACCGTGCCGCGCGGGTCGGGGTCCTCAAAGGGGCGGTCGAAATCGGCGGAGAGGTTGGGGCACGCGAGCGCGGCAAGGACCACGCGGCTGTTCTCGATGAGCGCGAGGCAGATGCTGTATTGGTGGCCGCGGATGAAGCCCTTGGTGCCGTCGATGGGGTCGAGTGTCCAGAAGCAGCCGCGAGCCGCGGGCGGCTGGCCGTGAGCAGAACCAAAGTCAATGGCGGCGAGGAAGTCATCGCGGGTTGCCTCGGGCCATGCGAGCCGCGCCGCTTCGAGCGCGCCCACGCCGGCGGCGAAGTGAGCGTGGTCGCGGAGGTGGGCGGAAGACTCTTCGGCCAGCATGGAGAACGAGCCCAGGCGGGCCCGGAGGGTGTGGTTCACGATCGCCTGCGCGGCGAAGTCGGCGATGGTGACGGGGGACTGGTCGTCCTTGCTCAGGGTCTGCTCGCGCCGCAGCGTCTGCTGCACCGCCCGCGTCGCCACCGCCGCGGCGCACACAGCCTCTCGCGCGGCGGCGAGGAGCGCCGTGAGCGCGGGGCCGGGGGGCGCGGGCGAAGCGGGCATGATGCACGCTAGGCGCACGTGCCGCGTGCGGATGGTCCGGGGGGTCATGGCGGCGTGGCGTGCAGGGGGGCCCCGGGGCCGAGCGGGAGG
>CAZNEU010000331.1:0-4739 GCA_964571915.1 uncultured Phycisphaeraceae bacterium | reverse complement strand
CCCCGGCCTCCATCGAGGCCACGCTGCGCATGGAAGTCATGGCCATGGGCGAACGCCACAAGGCGGGCAAGAAGTTCTTCGACCTCATCGTGCTCTACGGCCCGGGCTACGGGCTGGTGGGCACGCTCATCGGGCAGGTGGGCCTGTTCGGGAACCTGGCCACCGCCGAGATCGGCCAACTGGGAAAGATGCTCGCCGTGGCCGTGGGCGCCACCATGTACGGCGCCATCGTCGCCAACGCCGTGGCGGGACCCATCGGGGCCAAACTCGCCATGCGCTCCGGCGAGGAGATCATGACACGCGAGATGGTGCTCCAGGGCATCCTTTCCATTCAGGCGGGCGATAACCCGCGCGTAACCGTTGACCGCATGATGGCCTTCGTGCCCGCGGCCCTGCGCGGCAGGCTGAGCGTGGCGGCGTGAGCACGGGCGAACCACGGGAACCCATTGGCCGCAGATCAACACAGATGCACACGGATTCGAGCCCGACTTGGACGCGGATAAACGCGGATAAACGCAGACCAGAAATGGAGAATCGGAAGGTGTGCGACAGATGAACACAGATTCGACCGCAACTCAGATTCCGGCCTCGTGATCGAGGTGATCTCGCCCTCTCGCCTGCTCCGATCTGCGTTGATCCGCGTTCATCAGCGTCCAATCGCCTTGCCTTCCTTTGTCTTCTCTGTGCCTCTGTGGTGAACCCGTATGGCCGACAACCATGACAAACAGCCCGACGGCGACGATGCCCACGCACAGGGCCACGGCGGCGGTGGCCACGGTGGTGGCGGGCACGGCCCCGGCGGCGGCAGCCACGAAGAGCACGCCGGCGCCCCCGAGTGGCTCATCTCGTTCGCCGACAACGTCTGCCTGCTCATGGGCTTCTTCGTGATTCTCCTCGCCATGAACATGAAGGAGAGGACCACCGGCGGCACGGGTGGAAAGGACCAGCACGGCGTCGCCGCGGCGGAAGAACGCCTGGACGACTTCGTGATCGGCATCCGCCAGGCCTTCAACAACCCCATCAGCCTCTCCAGCGACGACCCGCGCGACGGGCCGCTGATCAAGCGCATGAAGCAGCGGCAGAGCAGCGGCACCAGCACGGCCGAGGGCACGCCCGGCAAGAACGCCGAGCAGCAGGCCGTGCGCCCCAGCGACTACAACCGCACCACGGCCGTCGTCGCCTTCGAGCAGGGCCAGGGCCTGGTGAGCGCGGAGGCCAAGGGCACGCTCATCGAGGCGGCCAAACGCCTCCGAGGCCAACGCTTCATCATCGAACTGCGCGGACACACCAGCGCCATGGAGGCGGCCCTGGGGCAGGACGCGGCCATGAAACTGGGCTTTGCCAGGGCTCTGGCCGCCGCGGCCGTGATGGCGGAGAACGGCCTGACGTGGAGCCAGATGCGTGTCGTTTCGGCCGGCGACCACGACCGCATCACGCCGCTTGCCGAAGACGGTGGCGGGCACCGCTCCAACCAGCGTGTGGAGGTGGTGGTTACGGACGACACGGTGGCGGCCGACCCGCACACCAAAGAGCAGCGCTAGCCGGCACACCCCCGCGCCGCAGGCCGGTACGATTGCCCGGTGCCTACAAGCGATGAGCATGAGCGCGGCCTTCGCCCCGCACCGCTTGAGGGCGAGGTGGTCGGGCGCGTGCCGCCCCCGCGCCGGCCCGTGCCGCGCCGGGGCGATGAGGAGTTTGACGAAGGACCCAGCGCGGCCGACCTTGAGCGCTTCGGCGATGTGACCCGCACGTGCCCGGAGTGCAACAAAGAGGTGTTCGATGATGCCGAGGTGTGCTACCACTGCGGGCACGCCTTCTCGCGCGCTGCGAGCAAGGGCCTGCCGCTGTGGGCGATGGTGGCGGCGGGCGCGGTGCTGGCGTCATTCCTTGTCATGCTTCTGACTGGGGGCAGTTGGCGGGTGTGGTGAGGGGGCGGCCGCGTGCCGGCACGGGCGGTTTCCCTAATCTGCGTGTTGGGAGGGAGAATGTGCTTGCACCGGCGTGCCGTCGAGGTATGCTGGGCGCGTGGTATAGAGGCTCTGCGGCGTTCGCCGCGGATGAAGGAGGGAATCATGCATTGCACGATTGCAACGGTGCGGAGGTCGCCTGGGTGGTGCGTGGTCGTGCTGCTGGCGTTGGCCGGGAGCGCGGGCGTGGCGGTGGCACAGCCCGCGTGGTACGACAACGGTGCTGCGAAGCGGGGGTTTGTGCCCGGCATCTCCGACTTCTATCAGCACCAGCTCTACGCGAAGTCGGTTGCGGATAACGAGGTGGGCAACTGGGAGTCGAGCTACCCCAATCGCGGTGTGTTGCCGCAGATCGGTGCGATCGGCGGGTGGTGCCGCCCGACCGCGATGGTTGATGTGCTGGCGCGTCTGCAAGACCGCGGGTTCAAGGGTGTGACCGAGGCCAACATCAACGCGGGTGGCGCGGCGTGGCAGGCGGCGGGCAACAAGGCGATTCAGGACGTGCAGGCGGCCATCAGCACGACCGGTATGCAGGCCTATCTCGATGCGCGCAAGCCCGCGAACATGATTCCTGACGGCATGGGTGGGATGAAACTCAACCCCGATCGCTGGGCCAACGGCCTGAAGTTCGACCAGTTCATGGTGGTGCCGGCGGACACGGCCAACACGGAGGGCGCCTCGAAGAACTTCAAGAAGGGCGACGTGGTGTTGAACGGGAAGATTCAGACGGCCGCAGGCGCGGACCAGGGGAATCTGGTTGACGGTATCGTCTACAAGGATGGCGGCAACAAGGTGGACACGTTCACGGCGTTCAAGCTGCTCATGCTGGCCGAGCAGAGCCCCAGCCTCATGGTGTTGAAGGACACGACCAAGACCTATTCCGACACGCTCTGGTGGGGCAACTTCCACTACCTGGCGGGCGCGGGCGTGAGCGAGGGCGGGGGCAAGAGTCAGATATTCGCCACCGATCCCGACTCCAACCCCGAGCACAAGGGCGACGGTTCGCTGGTGGACGGCACCGGCAATCGCTCGGCCCAGCCGGGCTACAAACTGGGGTCGTCCAAGAGCGATGATGCGGGCGACGGCGGCTGGGTCTTCCACGAACTGGACCGGGCCACCCAGAAGAACACGATCGTCGATGCTGTGACGGGTGCCGCGGCCGACCTGACCAAGAAGGCCTTCATTATCTATGGCTACCGGGCGGACGGTACGCCGGTGTTCGACCGTATTAACGACGATGGGGTGGTCGCCAACCCCTTTGCCAACTACACCACGCTCAAGGGCGACGATGCCAACATCGACAAGCGCAAGTTCGTGGCCGCCGATGCCGCGGCGCCCGTGGGCAAGACCGCGCTGGACAAAGCCGACCCCGCCGCGGCGGCCATCAAGCAGCGTTTCGCGACGTTCGAGTTCGACACGAGCGCGCCGGACAAGGCCTTCACGATCCGCAAATCGAACGACAAGGACGGGGCGATCACCACGGACGGGCGGTATGTGGACATCAACATCAACCGTGTGGAGACGATCGGCATCAAGACTGTGAAGGATGCGCTGGGGGCCCGACCCGCCGGCGCGGGCCTCACCGCCACGCCCCTCACGCTGATCTCTTCACTGGCCACAACCGTGGACGCGTTCCAGATCGTCTCCATCACAGCGCCGGCGGCCGACACCATGTCCCTGCACGGCTCGATGATCGCGGATAGCGCGGGCGGCCTGTGGACGGCCAGTTTTATCAACGCCGGCATGGGTGCCGTGGATGCCTGGGGCAACACGCTCACCTCCGGTGCGTGGCAGTTTGATTTTCTCTCCGGAGTGCTCGGCGGCTTGCCAGCGCCCGACCTCTCGCTGCCCGACGCGACGGTGTCGCTGAACGCCTTTGTCGACACACTCTCGACGCTCACCGACTTCTATGTGTTCAGCCACGCCAAGACGCAACTAGATATCGACGGCAACGCCTTCGGCGGCTACTGGCTGGCCCAAGCCTACGGCATCGGCGAGGAGCTCTTCGGCGACCAGACGGCCGACATCATCCCCACGCCCGGCGCGGGCGGGCTCGCGGCCCTGGGCGCGCTGGTGCTGGCGCGGCGCCGGCGGGGGGCGTGAGCGGGGAGGCCGCATGAAAAAGCCCCGGCTGGTGCCGGGGCCTCTTTGGGCGGTTGGGTGGAATCGTGCGGGCCGCGTGCTTCAGCGCACCGCGTTGTTGGCGTTCACGCACTTGCCCGTCGCGGTCTTGCCCACGAGGGCGGTCACGGTCTTGCCGCTGGTGAAGACCTTGTCGCGGACCTGGGCGTAGGTCCAGGCGGGGTTCTGGCTCCAGACGAGTGCGATGACGCCCGTCACGTGGGGGGCCGCCATGCTGGTGCCGTCGAGGTAGACGTAGGCCGAGGTGGAACTGTTGTAGCAACTGGCGATGGTGACACCCGGCGCGCCGATATCGACGGTGGTGGCGCCGTAGTTGGAAAAGCGTGCGAGCTTGTTGTCGTTGTCGATGGCGGCCACCGAGATCACGTTGTCGAAGTTGTAGTTGGCGGGGTATTGGGGGGTGGTGTCGTTGTTGTCGCCGCGGCCGTCGAAGCCGCCGTTGCCGGAAGAGCAGACCAGGATGTGCCCGGCCGTGCGGGCGGCGGAGATGGCGTTGGACAGGCTCTGGTTGAAGGCCCCGCCGCCCCAGGAGTGGTTGGAGACCTTGATGCCCTTGCCCACGCAGTAGTTCACGGCGTTGACGGCGGCGGTCACCGAGATCGAGCCGCTGGCCGAGCCGATCTTGAGGCC
>CAZNEU010000330.1:0-4274 GCA_964571915.1 uncultured Phycisphaeraceae bacterium | reverse complement strand
GGAAGTCTTTGCCGGAGTCGAAGGCGACCTGGCCCGTGCCGCGCTCGATGGCCTCGGTTTGTTGCAGGACGATGCCGAAACCGGCGGAGCAATCGCTGAACGCGGGCACGAAGATGGGCACACGCTTCTGGTAGCAGGTCTTGACGATGGACTCGTTGCGTGGGTGGTGCTTGACGAGGTACGCCCCCATCGCCTCGAGAAACTCGCGGCTGGAGTACGCCCCCGGCTCGAACGTGGCGAACACCTTGTGCGTCGCGGCATCGCAGGCACGCAGGTCGGCCTCATCAATGTACGGGTCGTAGATGCGGTCGATCATCCAGTTGCGCAGCGTCATATCGTCCACCGGCGGGGCCTCGGGGCTGCCGGGGGCGATGTAGTGCTTGAAGCCCAGGCCCTCGAAGAAGTCCTGGTCCACGATGTTCGCGCCGGTGGAGACGATCGCGTCCACCATGTTGTTCTCGAGGAGCGTGATGATGGCCCGTTTGAGGCCCGCGGAGATGAGGCTGCCCGCGAGGGTCAGGATGACCGCACACTCCTTGTCCTTGAGCATCATGGAGTAGATGTCGGCCGCGTTGGCGAGCGTGCGGCTGGTGTAGGCCATCTGGCGGTAGGCGTCGATGACGGGCCGCGCGTCGAAGGCGGTGATGTCGATGTGCTTGACGGGGCGGGAGAGCAGTTCTTTCTTGGTCCAGTTGTGCTTGCCGTTGGCCATGGGCGGGCTCCGAAAGGGCAAAGAGCAAAGGGCAAATGGCAAAGCGAGGCCGGCGGTGAAGTCCTCTGGTTTGCCCTCCGCCCCGGCGGATCTGCGATTTGCCCTTTGCTCTTTGCTCTTTGTGTCTTCGTCGGCCGCCCCCCCGGCCGGTGCGAATGGTGTTCAACGCCCGCGGGGGTGGCGCGAGCGGAGAATGGTATTCGCGGCGGGAATCCGCGGTGCGTTGTTGAGGCGGATGATTCAGGGCCTGGGCAGGAGCGCCTCAGGTGGGCGGCGGCACTCACACCTCGCGTCTGGAGTCTCGCGTCTGCCTCACTCCTCCAGATACGTGTACCCCTCCAGCCCGTCGTCGTAGTACTTCAGCAAACTCTTGCCCTCGGTGAGCGTCAGGCGGTTCTGCCGGCACGCGGCCTCGATATCCAGCCGCATCGCCCGCTTCATATCCGCGATGTCGTACTGCACATACTGCAGCACCTCCTCCACCGTGTCGCCCTCGATCACCTCGTCGATCGTCCAGTGGCCCGCGGCATCCATCGAGATATGCACCGCGTGCGTGTCCCCCAGCAGGTTGTGCAGGTCGCCGAGGATCTCCTGATACGCGCCCAGCAGAAACACACCCAGGTAATACGGCTCAACCCCTGCCGCCTCGCCGGGCAGGTCGCGCACCTCGTGCAGTTCGAGGGCCTTCTTGTCGATCCGCTTGTCCACGCACTTGTCGATCTTGCCGTCGGAGTCGCAGGTGATGTCCGCGAGGATGCCGCGGCGGGTGGGCTCCTCGGTGAGACGATGGATGGGGACGATGGGGAAGAGTTGGTCGATGGCCCAGGAGTCGGGCATGCTCTGGAACAGGGAGAAGTCGCAGAAGTAGATGTCGCTGAGGAGTTCCGGCAGGGTCTCGAACTCCTCGGGCAGTTCGCCCTTCTTGGCGGCCTTCTCGAGCAGTTTGTGGCCGATGGCCCAGAAGAGTTGCTCGGCCACGGCCCGCATGGGCAGGCTCATGTAGCCGAGCGAGAAGAGGCTCATGGCCTCGTCGCGTGCCTGCGTCGCGTCGTGATACGCCTCCAGCAGGTTGCGGTCGGTCATGCCCTGCAGAGCCTCGAGCAGGTCCAGGCAGGGCTGGGGCACTTCGGCCTCGGCCTTCATCGCCTTCTCGATGCTCACGATATCGGGGTTGGCCTCGAAGCGGCTGGACCCGAGCACATCGATGACGAGCACGGATGAGTACGCCACCATGGCCCGCCCGCTCTCGGAGACGATCGTGGGGTGGGGCACCTTGGCGTCATCGCAGACGGCCTTGATGCGGTAGACCACGTCCGCGGCGTATTCCGTCACGCTGTAGTTGATGCTGCTGGACCAGGCGGATTGGCTGCCGTCGTAATCCACGCCCATGCCGCCGCCGATATCCAGCGTGGTCACGCCCGCGCCCAGGCGGTGCAGTTCGGTGTAGATGTGGGCCAGTTCGTTCACCGCGTTCTTCAGGACGCGGATGTCGTACAACTGGCTGCCCACGTGGCAGTGCACCAGGTTCAGGCAATCCAGCATGTCGTGCTTCTTGAGGTACTCGACGGCCCGCAGCACCTCGGTCACAAACAGGCCGAACTTGGAGCGCACGCCCGCGGACTGCTCCCACCTTCCGGCCCCGCGGCTGGAGAGTTTCACGCGCACGCCGATCTTGGGGCGCACGTTGTACGCCTTGGCGTGCTTGACGATCAGTTCCAGTTCGTCGAACTTCTCGACCACGGGGATGATGTTGCGGCCCAGTTTGGTGGCCAGCACGCAGGTCTCGATGAACTCCGAGTCCTTGAAGCCGTTGCAGATGATCGGCATGCCGTTCACGCCGGGGCCGCCCGCCACCGCGCTCAGGCCCAGCACCGCCAGAAGTTCCGGCTTGCTGCCCGCCTCCAGCCCGAAACCCAGATCAACCGCCAGGTTGGCCACCTGCTCGCACACGTGCCGCTGCTGGTTCACCTTGATGGGGTAGACGCAGGTGTAGCCGCCGGTGTAGCCGTGCTCGGCCCGGGCATCATCAAACGCCTTGCGGATCTCCTTCAGGCGGTGGGCGAGAATGTCGTTGAAGCGGAGAAGCACCGGCGTGTGGATGCCGCGCTCCTTCAGGCCCGCCACCACCTCAAAGAGGTCGATCTGCGACGCGGCCTCCTTCGTCGGCAGCACGGTCAGGTGGCCCTGCTCGTTCACGCCCACGTAGCCCTTGCCCCAGTCGCTGATGCCGTACAGGCGTGCGGATTCGTCGGTGGTCCAGCGGCCGTGAAGGAACACGTTCTTGGTCGTGGTGAGTGTGGCCATATGAAGGGGAGCATCCCGAGGGGAGCGACGTCCGGGTCGATCGATCACGCATCGCGTCGGTGCAGGGAACGCGGGAACGGGGGGCGAAGGAGCGGAGCGTCAACCGACCGCGACGAATGCACCTGTGCGGGTCCGTGGGAGCGGGCTTTTCGCGGGCGTGAAATGCCGCGAGTGTGCCCGGCTCGACCCCCGCCTTCGTCGGGCCGTCGCCGTACCCGACGCGTCGGTGCGTGCTTCCGTGCTCCAGCGGCGGCTCATCGCCGAGCCGCACCGAGTCCTGCGCGGCTCCGCCGCGGGGAAAACTCGTCCAAAGACCATACAGAGTAGAGCGCATCACGCGCTTAGCAAGTGCAAAGTCGGCAATCGTGCCCACGTCGCCGGGCCGCACCGCGCCACCCGGACGGCCGCCCGGCGGGCGGGGTGCCGGTGTACCGCATCGCACGCCCCCGACGGCTGTATGATTTCGTGCCCAAAGCATGCAGGTTCTCCCGTTCCATGTTGCGCTGGTGTGTGGCCTTGCCGCGGCCTTCGCCCACGGGCACGAGTCGCCGATCGACCGCTTCGTGCGCGAGGTCGATGCCCCGGGTTTCGCCCAGCGCGAGGCCGCGAGCCTGGAACTGGCCCTGTCCGCCGAGTTCACGCTCAGGGATGTGGAAGCGGTGCTGCTGGACGCGCCCCTCTCGCTCGAGCAGCGGGCCCGCCTGCTGAGCGCGGCACGGGCCCGCTTCGAGCGCGGTCCGCGGGCCGCTCTGGGCGTGGAGTTCGCCAACAACAACTTCGCCGGCGGCATCGCCAACCCCGCGCCCGACGACGGGCTGGTGCTGCGGCGCGTCTTCCCCAACTTCCCCTCCGCCGCGGTGCTGCTGCCCGGAGACCGGATCGAGGAGTTGAACGGCGAGCCTGTCCGCATCATGGGCGAAGGCACTGCCAGTTTCCGGCCGCTGGTGATCTCGCGCGATCCCGGCGATGTGGTGCGCGTGAAGGTGATGCGCAACGGCGAGACCCTCACGCTCGAGGTGCCGCTTGGGCGCTACCTGGACCTGCCGCGTGCGCAGGGCCTGAGCGACCGCGAGGTGGCCACGGCCTGGGTCGTCCGCAGCGCGGCCTACGCCACCAAGGCCGCCGATGGATTGGAGCCGATCGTTGCCGGTGTCCAGGACAACCAGTGGGGCATGGCCCGCGCGGCAGCCGCGCCGGCCGCGACGGACCCGCGCCGCAACCTTGCTCGGGACGCGGGCCGGGCCGGTCTGGGCGGGGC
>CAZNEU010000329.1:0-5372 GCA_964571915.1 uncultured Phycisphaeraceae bacterium | reverse complement strand
GCGGGCACGCCCGCGCGCATCGATCGCGCCTGGCTCACCGACAACTTCCCGGTCCTTGAGACGATCCTTATCGAGGCGGAAAGCTTCTGGCGCAGCCGCCGCCCCGGCAGCCGCCACCTCGGCCAGTTCACGCAGCCCGATCTGGCTGGCGGCGACCTCACGCTCGAAACCATCGCCATGCACAACGGCGAGCACTTCACGCTCGTCCTCGCCGCCCCCAGCGACGAGACGCTGGTGGATGCGGCCAGAGAGCAGAACCGTCGCCAGGCCCTCTTCCAGCGCGACACGGCCCGCATCGACCGCCGCATCGCCGACGATGCCAACAAACTCAAGAGCCAGTTTCTTGCCAACATGAGCCACGAACTGCGCACGCCCCTCAACGCCATCATCCTCTACAGCGAACTCATGATCGAGGATGCGCTCGAGCACGGCCTGGGGAGTTTCCATAGCGACCTCAACAAGGTTCTGGCCGCGGGCCGCCACCTGCTGGGCCTCATCAACAACGTGCTCGACCTCTCCAAGATCGAGGCGGGCAAGATGGACGTCTACGCCGAGGACTTCGACGTGGCCAAACTCGTGGCCGAGGTGGCGGGCACCATCCGCCCGCTGGTGGACCAGAACGGCAACACCCTCGTGGTCGAGTGCGACGTGTCGGCCTCCGGCCCTTCCGCCATGCACTCCGACATCACCAAGATCCGCCAGGTCCTGCTCAACCTCCTCTCCAACGCCAACAAGTTCACCCAAGACGGCCGCGTGCTGCTGCGCGTCTCGCGCCGCCCCGCCGTCCCCGCCTCCCCCGCCACTCCCGGCCCCGGCTCCGCGGCCTCCCCCGCCCTCCCGACACCCGAGATGATCGAGTTCGCCGTCTCCGACACGGGCATCGGCATGAGCCCCGAGCAACTCGCCAAACTCTTCCAGGCCTTCACGCAGGCCGATGCCAGCACCACACGCAAGTTCGGGGGCACGGGCCTGGGCCTCACCATCTCGCGCCGCTTCTGCCGCCTGCTGGGGGGCGATGTTGCCGCGGTCAGCGAGCCCGACAAAGGCTCGACGTTCGTGGCGGTGATTCCCGCCGTGTACGCGGCTGCGGCACCCACCGAAGCGCTGCCCCCGAGCAGCCCGCGCTAGGAAACACCACGCGATCCGCCCGAGCGACTTCGCGTGGGGCGCAAACCCGGCGGTTGGACATCGTGGGAGGAAGTGTTCTCTGCTCGCGGCATAGCATCAACCTGAAGCCGAGCGAGCCCCGGCTTATGGGAAGGAAGCAGGAGCAGGACGTGGAACGGCCAAAGGTCTTACGCAATGTGCTGGCAGCAGCGGGCTGCGCGCTCGCCGGCGTGGCCGCGGCAGCGCCCGCTGCGACGCTGCCCCCACCGCCAGCGGGGATGCAAGTTTCCGCCGAGCAGGGCATCGACTTCGTGACGATCGGCGACCCCGGCAACCCGGCCTATCCCGGCAACCAGTTCGGCCTCAACCAGGGGCGCGGCAGCGTGCCGTATGCGTACCGCATCGCCCGCACCGAGTTCACCACCGGTCAGTGGCTGGAGTTCGCCAACAACTTCACCACCGAGTCGCGCGAGATCGACCAACTCTTTCAGTCGCAGTCCACGTTCTCGGCCGTGCGGGCGGATGTGTTTTACAACGGCCCCGGCCGCCGCTACATTCCCGAACCCACCATCACCAACGCCACACGGGTGCCGGTGCAGATGAGTTGGCGGCTCTTCGCGCTCTATTGCAACTGGCTGAACAACGACCGCCCGACGACCTGGGCTGGCATCCAGCAGGGCACCTACGACGCGACCACATTCGGGGAGAACGGGAGCGTGTTCACGGACCAACTCACGCGCTCGCCGGGAGCACGATTCTGGATTCCTTCGCTCGACGAGTGGCTCAAGGCGGTGCATTACGATCCCAACAAGGCCGGCACGGGCCGCGGCGGCTGGTGGGACCAGCCCAACGGCAGCAACGACGAGTTGATCCCCGGTGCCCCAGGGGTGGGCCAGACGAGCGCGGGGTGGGACGATCTGTCGGTCTTCACGCTCCCCGTCGCGGCGTACCAGAACGTGATGACTCCTTCGGGCCTATTCGATGTCTCCGGCGGACTGTCGGAGTGGACGGAGGAGTCGGTTTCGTTTACTTTCGGGTCCAACGACTACTTCGCGCGGGTGAGCGACGGGTCGCAGCGGGGTGCCGGGCTCCAGAGTTTGCGGTTCGATGATGCCGGATTCGTCGACCGACGAGGACCCGACCACGGCGTCGTTGGACTCCGCATCGCTTCAAGCATCCCAAGTCCAAGCGCGCTCATCGTTGTTGCGATGAGCGGTTCGTACCTGTTCAGCAGAAGGAAAAGGAGATACGCATGACCATCCGAAACGCTCTGTCTTTGGCTCTTGTCGCCGGCTCGCTGGCGCCGGTGGCGAACGCCGATTTCGTCATCGAGTTCTCCGCCACCGTGGGCGGCCCTTTCAACAACTTCGCCTTCGTGGACACCAACTTCGCACCGCTCTTGGGTGATGGAACACGTCAGCCCGTTGGGTTCACGATTCCCAACGCCAACGACGGGTTTTGGCGCATCTACTCCGACAACCCCGCGGTGGATTCCCTGGGCACCGTCGGCTTTTCCGGCGCGAGCAACCGCAACATCCGCCTCATCATCGGGCGGCCCGGAGTGCTCTTCAGTCCCTTCCAGGACGCGGGTGTCGGCGCCTGCGTGGACTGGACCGGCGGCGTCTCCCAGGGCGGAGCGCGGGTCAGCGTGCAGGCGAGCGTGTTCCGCAACCTGGGCAACCTGAGCACGAACCGTATCTCTCGCCTCAAGGTCGGCGGGATTCTCTTTGGCACAATCAGCCACAACGAGGACGGCACGCCGCCGACGGGCGTGCCAAGGGATATCGTGGAGATCCGTGCCGCGAACGTCGGCGCCCTCGGTGTGACGACCGCCCTTCAAGTCTTTGATGGTCAACTCCAGAATCTCATCGTTACCGGCACCGGTAACTTTCTCGGAAACTTGGCGTGCGTCAACAGCGCAAGCGTGGGGACAATCACCGTGCCCGGTGTCTACATCGGCAGTTTGTCGACCAACAGCGGGGTTGTCAACCTGATCGATGTTGACCAACATCTAGGCGGCAGTTTCACGACCAACAGCGGGAGCATCGGCGAAGTACGAGTCGGCACCGCGACCTTCGCGGGCACAATCGGCGTGGCGTTGACTCCCAACGGCTCGCTGCGCCTCGCCAACGCGACGATCACCACCGGTGGCTCCGCGAACATCGGCAACATCAACTGCACGGGCGACATCTACGGCACGATCACCGCTGGCGGCGGGATCTCTACGCAAGTCCGCGCTACCGGCACCATCGCTGCCGTGGATGCCACCGGGCAGTTTCTTGCGTTCGGCCTGCTTCGGGCCAGCACCGGCAGCATCGCCCTCGTGAGCACGGGCACCGACCTCATTTCCGACGTGCAGGCGCCCCTGGGCACCGTTGCCGCCGTCTCGGTGGGGCGCGACCTGGTTTCGGACATTCTCGCGCGTGAGAGTTCCAATCTGATCGACATCGCACGTGATGCCTACGGCTTCGTGACGCTCGACAAGGGGCTTTCAACAACGGGCCGGGTCAGAGTCGGGCGCACGCTCCAACCGGGTGCCCGCATCACCGTGAACAGCAGCGCGGCCTTTCCCGCGGCCGTCGGGCTCGCCGGACAGGTCATCCTGAACAGCAACTCGCTGGCCGGAAGCCTCGGCGGTGAGGTGCGTGTCCCGCAAGGCGGCCGCAACCCAGATATTGTGCTCTCGCAGGCCAACTACACCACCACCTCCGCCGCGCTCGGCGGCGGCGCGGTCGGGTTGGTTCCCTACCAGTTGTACCGATCGGATTCGTTCCCTCAGCCCGAAGGCGCACTGCTGCTCCCGAGTTTCTTCGCTCAAACGCCCGTTGCCGTAGCGCTCTACGGCCCGGTGTTTGACGGCGACGGGAACACCACGACCACCAAGCCGGTGGAGATCATGCTGGAAGTGCCCGGCAGGGGCTTCATCGTGGCTGTCTCCCAGTACTTCAACGTTGCGGTTGTCGGGCGTGCCGTGCGACTCACGCCCGTTGGCGATGACCAGGTCCACTTCCCCACTGGTCGCTTCCGCGTACGCCCCGTTGCCGGCCAACTCCGCTGTGCCGGTTTGGATGCCAGCACCGTCGACGTTGCTTCTTTCGATTACTTCTTCCGTCTCTTCCACGACTGCAACGGCAACGGCATCGCCGATCCCGAAGACATCGCCGCGGCACAGTCTTCCGGCGGCAGCATCGACTGCAACAACAACGGCATCCCCGACATCTGCGACATTGCTTCCGGCAGGAGTCTGGACACGGACCTCGACGGCCGGCCCGATGAGTGTGCAGAGGGGGCCTGCCGCGTGGAGTACAACGATGACGGTGTTCTGAACCCGGATGATCTTGGCGACTTCATCACCGACTACTTCACCGATCCGGCCATCGCGGGACCGGGCGGGTACGCGGTACTCTGCCCCGCGAACGCTTACCCCTACGATTCGGGCTACAAGACCGCGTACACAGCCACCCTCACCGGCCAGTGCAACGAGCCGTTCCCCGACAACCTCGGCGACTTCATCACCGACTACTTCCTGGGGTGCTAGCGCCAGTGCCGTGGCCCGTTGCTCCCCGCTGACAATCCACTCCTCTGTGGACGCTTGACGGCCGCTCCCCTCCGTGGCAGGCTCCTCCCGTCCCGCACCCGGTGCGTGCTTCCGATGCTGCCTCAAAGGAGTTTCGCCATGATGGACATGCTGCTCTCGCTCTGGCTCCCGATCGTGCTTGCCGCCGCCGCGGCGTGGTTCTGGTCGTTCCTCTCCTGGGCCATCCTGCCGATCCACAAGAACGACATGAAGGGCCTGCCCAACGAGGAGGCGGCCCTCGGGAAAATCCGCGAACTCGGGCTGGCTCCCGGCACCTACAGCTTCCCCCACTGCGACGGCCACAAGAACAAGAACGACCCGGCCTTTCAGGCCAAGTGGAAGGCCGGCCCCGCCGGCGTGCTCAACGTGTGGCCTGCCAACATCTCCATGGGCACCTGCATGGCTCTGAGTTTCATGGTGAACCTGCTCGCCAGCGTGCTCATCGCCTACCTGCTGGTCGCGGCGGACATCCCCAAGGGCGCCGGCTTCGCCAAGGTCATGCAGGTCGCCGGCACGGCCGGTGTGCTCGCCTACACGATCGGCTGGATGTGCGGGTCGATCTGGTTCCAGGCCAGTACCAACTCAAAGGTGGCCATGTTGTTCGACGGGCTCGTCGTCGGCCTCGGCACAGGCGCGATCTTCGCGGCCCTCTGGCCGAAACTCGCGGTGGCCGGTAGCGTGATCACCC
>CAZNEU010000328.1:0-3690 GCA_964571915.1 uncultured Phycisphaeraceae bacterium | reverse complement strand
CTCGCCGACATCTACGCGCGATCCGGCATCATCACGCTGCACTGCCCGCTCACGCCGCAGACCAAGCACCTCATCAACGCCGCCGCGCTGGCGGCGATGAAGCCCGGCGTCATGCTCATCAATACCAGCCGCGGCGCGGTGATCGACACGCGGGCGCTGATCGTGGCCCTCAAGCGCGGGCGAGTCGGCTCCGTCGGTTTGGACGTCTACGAGGAGGAGGGCGACCTGTTCTTCAAGGACCTCTCGGGCGAGGTGATCCACGACGACGTGTTCGTGCGGCTGCTCACGTTCCCCAACGTGCTCATCACGGCGCACCAAGGCTTCTTCACCCGCGAGGCGATGACGGCGATCGCCGAGACGACCATCAACAACGCGACCGACTTTGAGCGCGGCACCTGTCAGGAGTCCAACCGCGTGGGCGCGGGGCTGATCTCCCCCACCCCGGCGGGGCACGGCCCGAACGGCGGCGGCCCCTTGAAGAACCCCGCCAAGCCCGCTGCGCCACGCGCGGAATGAACACCGACCCACGCCGCGAAGCCCGACAAGGAACCGGCGTTGAACCACGACGGCCCGGTCCGCTGCGAGAAGGCCCGCATCCACGCCGCCGCGCCGCTGGCGGCGAGGAGCGCTGTCGGTCCGACCTCCATTGAGGCCACAACGGCCAAAACGATGCCGGCGAAGACTGAAATCGGCTATGCTTGCTCTGAATGGATGGACGTGGCAGCAGCATCGGCGCGAAGGTGGCTATGGGCGCGGCCGGAGTGGCTGGCGCGGCTGTTCTTGGCGGGCTGATCGGGGCCTTCGGCGGGGCGGCGGGGTACACGGCCCACTACGCAAACGCGACGTCCTATCTTTCCGACGACCCCAAGTCCTGCATCAACTGCCACATCATGAACGACCAGTACAACAGCTGGTCGAGTTCCGCGCACCACGCCCACGCGACGTGCAACGACTGCCATGTGCCCCACGACTCGGTTTTCAGCAAGTACCTCGTCAAGGCCGAGAACGGGTATCGGCATTCCAAGGGATTCACGTTCCAGGACTTTCACGAGCCGATCCAGATCACCAAGGCCAGCCGCGATGTCGTGATCGACAACTGCGTCCGCTGCCACGAGGCGGCGACGCACGAGATCCGTATGGCCGCGACTCGCAACGCGCCGGGTGCGGCGGGTGTATCGGGCGCATTGGACTGCATCCGTTGCCACGCCGGTGTTGCGCACGGGCCGACGCGGTAGGAGGGCCTCTTTCATGACCACCGAGCCCAACACCACCGCCCCCGAGACCCCTGCCCCCGCCCCTCGCCGCGGCGGAGCCTCCGGGGCCGCCGTCTTCTGGGTGGCGGCCGTCGCCTTCGGCGCGGGCACGGTGCTGGTGATGATGCTCTACGACAACATCGCCCGGCGCAAGTGGGAGGCCCAGAGCACGGTGCTGCGGATCGCCGACATCACCGAGGCGACGATCGATCCGGCCGAGTGGGGAAAGAACTTCCCGCGCCAGTACGACGGGTACATCCGCACCACTGACAACGCGCGGGCACGGTTCAAATGGAGCGAGGGTCGCCCGCCCGAAGACGATGCGGAAACCGCCGCCGGGGGCGACCCGCATGGCAAGAAGGCCGAGTCCAAACTGGTGTCCGACCCGCGGCTCAGGACGATCTTCAACGGCTACGCCTTCGCCATCGACTACCGCGAGCGGCGCGGGCACGCCTTCATGCTCCACGACCAGCGCGAGACCGAGCGCGTCAAGCAACGGCCCCAGCCGGGCGCGTGCCTCAACTGCCACGCCTCCACCGTCGTGGCGTACCGCGAGGCGGGGCTGCAACTGGGCGCACCGGGGTCGCTTACCGACCCGCTCACCTCCGCGAGCGGCCAGAAGCAGCTCTTTGCCGGCTGGGAGCACGTCAACCCGATGACGTACGCGGACGCGACGGCGCTCGTCAAGCATCCCGCAACGTGCCTGGACTGCCACGACCCCAAGAGCATGGTCCTGCGGATCACCCGCCCGGCGTTCATGGAGGGCATCGCGAATCTGGCCGGGTCCGACGACCCCGTGCCGCACATGCCCAGCATCGAGCAGTGGCGCAAGGGCGACCGCAGCGCGGCGTACAACCCCAACGACCTGGCCAGCCGCCAGGAGATGCGGTCGATGTCCTGCGCGCAGTGCCACGTCGAGTACTACTTCAAGGGCGACCAGAAGCGGCTCACCTTCCCGTGGCACAAGGGCCTCAAAGTGGAGCAGATGGAGGCGTACTACGACGAGGTGGGTTGGAACGACTGGACCCACAAGGACTCGGGGGCCAAGGTCGTCAAGGCCCAGCACCCGGAGTTTGAGCTGTGGAGCCAGGGAATCCACGCCCGCAGCGGCGTTTCGTGCGCGGACTGCCACATGCCCTACAAGCGCGAAGGCGCGATGAAGTACACCGACCACCAGGTTCAGACGCCGATGGCCCATGTGAACCGGTCGTGCCAGACGTGCCACAACTACACCGAGACGGAGATCCAGGCCCGCGTGGACCAGATCCAGAACCGGACCAAGGCGCACCTGGACCGGGCGGAAATCGCCGTGGTCGAACTGATCAACGCCATCGTGGATGCCCAGACCGCCGGCGCGACGGATGAGCAGCTCACGGCCGCCCGCGCGCTGCAGCGCAAGGCCCAGTGGCGGGCGGACTTCATCAACGCGGAAAACTCGATGGGTTTCCACGCGCCCGCCGAGTCGCTCCGCATCCTCGGCGAGTCCATCGACTACGCGCGCCGGGGAATCACACACGTCGCCAGACTGCGCCCCGGGCCCGCGGGCCCGCCCGCCGCGTTGCCGCCGCCCAACAAGTAGAGTCCACGACGGGCACCATGGCCCGGTGAGGGTTGAACGCCCGGCAAGGGCGCCACCTGCACCTCCTCGCGGCGGAGCGGGCTGTCCCGTGGGTGTGAGCGCGAGCCAGACTTCGGCCCCGATCGTCCCCGGCGGCTTACCCCCACGCCGCGCCGCGTGGTGGCGATGGTCGCGCGGGGGACGCTCCCGGTGGGATCAACGGGTGCGCGGGCCGACCGGAGGTCGATCCGTCAACTCCGGATAACTTCGCACACAATCCGCTCCGCCGCCGCTGTCGCCATGGTCACCGCCGCGTGGCCGTGGGCCCGCACGGTGACGGAGCGAGCCGCGGCATCGACGGCCGCCACAACGCTCCGCGCGCCGGGCCGCAGCCCGTGCGTCGCGACGAAGGACAGAAACGCCGCGTCCTGATCGGTGATGCGGGTCACGCGCACCCTGGACCCGGCGCGGAAGGACGACAACGGCTCGCCGCCCGGCTCGCGGGTCTTGCCATGGGCGTCGGGGATCGGGTCGCCGTGCGGGTCCATGCCCGGGCGGCCTAAGTGCGCGTCGAGCGCTTCGAGCACCACGGGCGACACGGCGTGCTCCAGCCGTTCGGCCTCGGCGTGGACGACCGACCAGTCCAGTTTGAGCGTCTGGACCAGGAACGTCTCGACGAGGCGGTGCCGCCGCAGGATGTCGAGGGCGGCCCGATCGCCCTTGGCGGTCAGGCGCACGCCGCCGAAGCGCTGGTGCCGGGCGAGTTTCGCCGCCGCGAGCCTCTTGACCATGTTCGTAGCCGTGCCGGTGGTGACGCCCACGAGGGCGGCGATCCGCGACATGGCCGCCTCGCCGGTGGGCGATTTGCGGCTGAGCGTG
>CAZNEU010000327.1:0-1822 GCA_964571915.1 uncultured Phycisphaeraceae bacterium | reverse complement strand
CGAAAGTGCGCACGATGGGCACGAATCGGCCCAGAATCACAGCCTTGCCGCCGTACTTCTCTAAAAAGAACAGGGCACGCTCCAGGTGCTGACTTTTCATAGAACGCACGAGGAACGTGGTCACAATGTCAGTCGCCAGGTTCTTGTTGAACACGCGCGGCCCGATGTACTTGCCGATGTGATAGTTCACCGCATCGCCGATGATCGCCGCGACGATGAGCACGCCCGACACCAGCCACAGGTTGAACGCCGCCTTGCCCGTCTCCGCGTCCGGCACGCTCAGCGCCCCCACCGTGAAGAGCAGTGAATCGCCGGGCAGGAACGGCAGCAGCACCAGGCCCGTCTCCGCGAAGATGATGGCGAACAGCAGCCCGTACACCCACGGACCGTGAGCCCCCACGAAGTCCGTGAGGAACCCGGGGATGTCCGTGAAGAACTGCCTCAGACTGTCGAAGAGTTGCTGCATGCATCTCCAACCATCCCGCCGAACTCAGCACGCGGCCGTCGCGGGCCGCCGCACTCACCTGATCCGGAAAACCCACCATCCGCTCACACCTTGGGCCGCACGCTCGTGGGCACGCTTCCGCCGCCGCCCGGCCCGCCGCCGGCCTTGCCCCTGCCGCCGCCCTGCCCGCCCTTCTTGGCCGGGTCAAAGCCCTTGTGCCCGGGCTGGTCGCCCACGGCCGGCCCGACAGGCCCGATGACCTGCTTGGGCGAGGCCACACGGGGCACCGAGGTGCTTCCCATTTTGTTGAACAAGTCTTTCGCGTTGGCCATTGCTGTGTCCTTCGTTGTCGTGTCATTCGCCCCGTCGTCTGTCCGAACACCATCACGCGGCCTTCCGCCCCCGCGGCGATACCGCTCGCCGCCTCGGTGCCGCCCTTTTCGTGCCCTCGAACCGCTCGATAATGGCACGCACTTTCGCGTACACCTCAACCGGCACCGCCACGAACTGCACGCGGGAGTTCACCCAGGCCGCGTCTGCCTCGGCGATCGCGTCCTCATCGGACTGCTGCTCGTAGAACGCCGCGACGGACTCAACCTTGGCTCGATTCCAGCCCGGGGGATATTTGTTGGGGTCCTTCTTCATCGGTCGTCTCGTTATCGCCGCGTGCGCCGTCGTAGTGCCGCCTTTCGCTTCTCATTCATCGGGAAGGCCGTAATCACGAACACACCGTCGCCATCCTCGTCCCGTCGGTACACCACCTGAAGGTAGCGTCCCGCCCGCGTTTGTCCCAAGGCGACTCGTGAACCCCGGTCGCTCGCAAAGTCCTGCAGCGGTCGCTCGATCACTTCGACGGCCTCAAAATCCTTTACGCCATGACTTTCCAAGTGCGGGCGGCCCGTGTCTGCATCAAGGTGAAAGCGGTAGGAAACGCTCATCAGAAGACTCAACGCTCAGGGCAGCACGGCGCCGCGTCAGAACCCCATCCCTCCCATGCCGCCGCCCATTCCGCCCATGCCACCCATCCCACCCATGCCGCCACCACCACCGCCGTGCCCGTGCCCGGCGTGCTCATCCTCATCCTTTGGGGCATCGGTGATCACACAGTCGCTGGTCAGCAGCATCGTCGCCACGCTCGCGGCGTTCACCAGGGCCGAACGATCCACCTTCGCCGGTGTCAGCACGCCCTGCTTGAGCAGGTCGCCATATTCGCCGGTGAGCGCGTTGAAGCCGAACGCAGCGCCGCCTTTGCCAGCCTGACCCTCGGCCACCTTGGCCACCACGACCGTGCCCTTCTCCCCCGCGTGATCCGCGATGGTCTGAAGGGGCACGCTCAGGGCCTTGTACACCGTGTCCATGCCCGCGGCGATCTCGTAC
>CAZNEU010000326.1:0-15757 GCA_964571915.1 uncultured Phycisphaeraceae bacterium | reverse complement strand
AGGCGTTCACGCCGATCTCCAGCCGCCGACCATCTGCGCTCAGAGCGGGAGCCTGTGCCGCGGCCCGCAGGCGTTCCAGCCGTCGCTCTGCCGCGCGTTGCTCGCGCTGGTAGTACCGTTCGACCGGGGCCGTGAGGCGGGTGATGACCACGCCCGCATCGGCATCGACGATCACGGCCGTGCCCGGCTCCGCCACCTGCGTCGCGGCGTTCTTCACGCCGATCAATGTGGGAATACCGAGCGACCGCGCCAGGATCACCGTGTGCGATGTGGCGCCCGTGTTGCCCAGCACCAGGCCGCGCACCTTGCCGCGATCCATCAACAGGAGTTGGCCGAGGGTGAGGATGTCGGCGAAGACCACGCTGTCGGTGGTGAGCGGCGGCATGGCGGTGGCGCCGCAGAGCCGGGCGACCAGTTGCCCGCACGCATCCATCACGTCGATGGCCCGGTCGCGCACGTACTCGCTCCCCGCGGCTCGCAAGCGCGCTGCAAACTCCTCACCCGCGTCCACCACCGCCTGCGCGGCCGTGGCGCCCGCTCGCGCCCGCTGCTCGATGCAGGCACGCAGGGCCGTGTCATCCACGATCCCGGCGTGGGCACGCAGAATGTCTCCCCCCGTGCCGCGGACCATGCCGGCCCGCGTGCGCAGGTCTGCCCGGACGTGCGTGATGGCCTCATTCACCGCGGTGAGTTCGTTCTCGACAGACGTGGCCTTCGCGGCCCGTGCCGCGCTGGAGAGCGAAAGCCCCCCGACGGTCGCGGCCGCACCACGCCCGATCCCGGCGCAGACGGCCAGCCCTGTCGCGTGCGCAATCCCGAGGTCGCGAAGGCCCATTGGCAATCCAGACTCCAGCAGGTTCTCGCTCGATTTCCCGGTCTGCGCCCCCGCTGGCGCGTGCGCGGCCTCGGTGGCTTCCAGCCGCGCCTCCACGAACCGGCGGATCGCCTCAACCGCCGCCTGCGCGTCGGGGCCCTCGCTGGCCACGGTGCAGCCGTCGCCGCGCTTTACGTCCAGACCGATGACGGAGAGGACGCTGAGCAGGTCAACCGGGCCGGCGACGGCGGTGCGGATGGTGGTGCGGGCCTGGAAGGGCCGGGCGACATCTGCGAGCAGGCTGGCGGGCCGCGCGTGCAGGCCGTTGGCGAGCGGGCACACAAACTGGTACTCGGCTTGCATGGTTGGTGGCACCGATGGTCGGGCACGCGGGCGCATCATGCCAACAGCCGCGCCAACACGCCCGCGGGGTTCTTGATCGCCTCGGCCACGCCCACCTTCACGATCCTCTTGCCGTTGAAGCGTTCCTTGTTCTCAACCTCGATATCCACCGCCAGCACCACACCGTCGGCCTCGGCGATGTCCTTGGCGGAGAGTTCGTTCTCGATGCCCATCGCACCCTGCGTTTCCACGCGGATCTGGTGCCCCGCGATGCGAGCCGCCTTCTCCAGTTGCTCCGCCGCCATGTAGGTGTGGGCAATCCCGGTCGGGCACGCCGTGACACCCACGATCTTCATCCGCCCGCTCCTTGCTCGATCAGCCACACCCATCCGCCCCGCCGTGTCATGTCGCCGGCGCAGCCCCGGACGCCGGCGGCGAAGGCCACACGCGCCTGAGCGTGTTGACCGCCAGCGCCGTGGCCAGTGTACCCGCCGCGATCGCCACCACGTACATCAACTTATTGTCAACCACGAAGATCACGATCGGCCCGCCGTGCGGGGCGTGGCCCCCCACCTGGGCCAGCATCGCCACCGTGGCCGCGGTCATCGACCCCAGCATGATGCACGGGATCACCCGCAGCGGGTCCGCCGCGGCGAAGGGGATCGCCCCTTCCGTGATGCCGATCATCCCCATGCCCAGCGCGGCATAGCCCGACTCGCACTCCTCCTCACGCCAGAGTTTGCGCCCCAGCAGCGTGGCCAGGCCCATGCCCAGCGGCGGCGTGCAGATGGCCGCGGCCACCGGACCCATCACCGTGAAGTTACCCTCCTTGATGAGCCCGGAGGCGAAGAAGAACGCGGCCTTGTTCACCGGCCCGCCCATGTCAAAGGCGATCATCGCCCCCAGCAGCATCGCCAGCGCCACGCTGTTGCCGGTGCCCATGGTCTGCAACTGCTGCCCCATCCACACCATGAACCCTGCGATCGGCGGACCCAGGGCCAGCAGCATCGCGGCACCCACGACCAGCGACGAAACGATGGGGATCACCAGGATCGGCATGATCGGCTTGGCGAGTTTGTTGGTGGGGATGCGCTTGAGCGCGGCCACCACCAGCCCCGCCAGCAGCCCCGCCACCAGGGCCCCGAGAAAGCCGGCCTTGATCTCATCGGCCAGTAGGCCGCCGATGGCGCCCGCGACCAGCCCGGGCCTGCCCGCCATGGAATACGCGATGTACGCCGCCAGGATCGGCAGCATGAGTTTGAACGATGCCTCGCCCACGATGAGCGCAAAGGCCATCCCCTTGCGCAGGGCCTCGGGCTCGATCCCGGCCATGTCCGGCCCCGTCGGCCCCATCGGGGCGAAGGCCAGTGCCAGCGCGATCAGGATTCCGCCGCACGCCACAAAGGGGATGGCGTACGACACGCCCGTGAGAAGATGCTGGCGGAGTTGCCGGAGTTGTTCCATGCGTACTTCCCTTGAACGGTTGGTCCGATTGCACTGCCCCCGGTGCGTGCGAAGCGCGGCCAGTCTACCGCAACCGGGGCCGCCGCGTGCGCGAACCGCGGCACGCGCGGGCAGCGCCCCGCCGGTGCCGTACTGTGCGCCTGGCCGCCAAAGGTGATTTGGCCATGCCTGAACAGGGCATATGAACACCCCGACGCTTCAACCCGTGCTCGTGACCGGGGCCACCGGCTTCATCGGGCAGCGACTGGTGCGCAGGTTGATCGACCGCGGCTGCGCCGTGTCGTGTCTCGCGCGGCCGCACGGGCAAGCCGATGTACGCGTCGAGGCTTTGCGCTCGCTCGGCGCGGCAGTGATCGCGGGCGATGTCTCCGATCCGGCCAGTGTGCCACGGGCACTGGCCGAGTCGCGGGCGAGAACAGTGTTCCACCTCGCCGGCCTTGTGCGGGCACGGCGCTGGGGGGCCGGTGTTTCAGGCGGAGCGGGTGGTGGCGAGTTGCTGCGTGTGAACGCGGGCGGTGCCGAGCACGTCGCCGCGGCGTGCGCGGCGTGCTCCGCCCCGCCGGTGCTGGTGGTGGTGTCGTCGCTCGCGGCGGCGGGGCCCGCATCTGGACAGGTTGCCGGCGGAGCGGATGCCTTGCGCGTGGAGAGCGACGCTCCGGAGCCCGTGTCCAACTACGGCCGCAGCAAACTGGCGGGCGAACACGCCGCGGCAAGGTTCGCAGGGGTCGTGCCCATCACCATCGTGCGTCCGCCGATCGTGTTCGGGCCGGGTGATCTCGCCGTGCTGGAAATGTTCAGGTCCATCGCCCGCTGGGGCGTACACCTCGTGCCGGGCTGGAGGCGGCCCGAGCGTCGCGTGTCGCTCGTTCATGTGGACGATCTGGTGGAGGGTGTGCTGCTCGCGGCGGACAAGGGCGAGCGAATGGGCGCGCAGGCGGACCCGCACTGCCCGGCCTGGCGCGGCATCTATTTCCTGGCGGGCGTGGAGCATCCGACGTACGCAGCACTCGGCCACGCCATCGCTGCGGCGATGGGGCGGAAGCCGCCACTGGTTGTGCGCGTGCCCGGCCCTGCGCTGAGACTGGTTGGTCTGGCTGGAGACGTGGTGGGGTGGATCCGCGGGCGCCGCGGCACGCCCGCGTGGATCAACAGCGACAAGGTGAGTGAAGCACTCGCGGCAGGCTCGTGGGCGTGCTCAGCCGCGAAGGCCCGAGCGCAACTGGGCTGGGCTCCGGCGACGCCGCTGCGAGAGCGGCTGCACGCGACAGCGGAGTGGTATCGAGCGGCGGCGTGGCTGTAACCGCCATCCTCACAGGGTCTTGTCGTAGAGCCGGTAGATGTTCGTGCGCTTCGCCCCGGTGCGCTCGATGGTGCCGCGCGAGCGGGCGTTGCTCTCCAGCACCCACGAAAACTCGTAGCGGTCGATGGGCCAGGCGGGCCTGCGCCTTCCGTGCGGCGCCGCGTCCGTCGTGCCCGCGGCCGCGCCCACCAGGTGGTCCAGCAGCACCACGCTCAGGCCCGCGCTCTGGTAGCCGGGCACCATCGTCATGGCCATGGCGCGGGCACGGGTGATGCGCCGTCGCCCGCTCAGCAGGCGCACCAGGCCCAGCGGGAAGAGCCGCCCGTTGAGCGTGCGGAGAATCTGGTTGTAGTCGAGCAGCGCCAGGAGCGCGCCGATGGGCTTGCCGTCGATTTCCGCGAAGATGGCGAACTCGGGAACGATCACGTGGCGCATCTCGCCGGCGATGCGAGCCGCCTCGCGCGGCTGGAGCGGCGTGAAGCCCCACGTGCCGTCCAACGAACGGTTGTAGATGTCCAGGTACGTCGCGATCTCCTGCCGGAACCTGCGCGCCTCCAGCGGCCGGATGACCAAATCGGTGCGATCGAGAGCCGAGAGCACCGCAGGCTTGTAGCGTGCCACCAGTTGAGCCAAGAGGGGCAGGTCCATCTCGTAGGCGTACAGGTCCTGAGACTTGGCAAAGCCGCACGCCTCCAGCAGCGGTGCGTAGTACGGCGGGTTGTACGTCATGAGGAAGCAGGGCGGGCGATCGAAGCCGTCAACCAGCAACCCGCAGGTGTAGTTGAGCGAGGGGTTCACCGGGCCGCGCACGGCGCTCATGCCGCGCCGCTGGAGCCATGCTTCACCGGCCGCGAACACCGCGCGGCAGGCGGCCTCATCGTTCACGCACTCGAAGAAGCCGAAGAACCCGAGGCGCTCGTCGTACTTGCGGTTGTGGACGTGGTTCACGAGAACCGCAAGACGCGCGACGGGCTGCCCGCCGCGCTCGGCCAGCAGCGTGAGGCCGTCCGCGTTGTCGTAAAAGGGGTGGTGGCCACCGGTCCAGTTTCGCCAGCCGAGCAGTTCCCGCTCCTGGGCAAGGATCGGCGGCACCCAGCGGGGGTCGCGCGGCGATCCCGGAGGGGCGTAAATGGTCCAGGGCAGATGCTGGAAGCGACGACGGTCGCGCCACGAATCCACCGGTCTCACCACCACAGCCTCGCTCATGCCCGAGCCTCCTCAAGCACGCCGCGGCAGACGCGGGCAATGTTCACGGCCGACGCGCCGTTGTTCTGCACGGGCATCAGCCGGCGCATCTCGTCCATGTCCACGTCCGAGTACGTCTCCTTGCCCAGGGCCAGGCCCACGAAGGCCGTGGAGGAAAACCTTGTCACCAGCACATCGCAGTTGGCGATCATCTCTTCCGCGCTCCCGGTGGTGAACACGAGCGCGCCCGGTGCGTGCGTGTTGATCTCCTTGGTCGCCCGCGCGGCGTTCTCGTTGGGGTGGAGCTTGAAGATCATCGGCCGACCGCGCGCGATCTGGACGGCCCGCCGGATGAACGCGACCCGGTCCTCGCCACGAAACACCTCGCGCAGCGGCGATGTGCACACCAGCACAAAGTGCCGGTGCGGGAAGGTGTTGGTGCGGTACCGCTCGCAGTCATCAAAGTTCGGGATGCCCGTGGCAACAACCTTCTCCGGGCGTGCGCCCTTGCGGATGAAGAAGTCGCGGTAGCCCTCGCTGGCCACGCAGAACATGCGGTACGCATCGCTCAGGCCCGTGGCCGCCGTCCCCGCGAGCCAGAGAGGAAGAAAGCGGAAGCGCATCACCATGCGGAAAGCGAACGTCTCGGGGTCGGTGATCCCCTCCTGCACCAGCACGACCCTGCGGCCGCGGATGTTCCTCTGCATGTACACGTCCGAGCACGTCAGCACCAGGTCGTAGGGGCCCTTCTTGCCCCCGTAGTCGATCGTGAGCGACTGCGATTCCAGGTACGCGCGGCAGCGGCTTGCCAGTTTGTTGCCGATGATCGTGAACTCCATCCACCCCAGTCTGCGATAGACCTCGTCGATCCCGTCGCAGTAGTAGGGGGTGAACGCCTGCTCATAGTCGGCCAGGTGGCGCGAGACCTGGTGCATCTGGGTGGTCTGGTTCATCGAGCCGCAGATGAAGAGGATGCGCTTGCGCATGAGCGTTCACTACTGGCCGCCTCACATGCCCCGCACGCCGACCCGGACCGCCCTCACGCCTCCCGGCCCCATCGCGTCACCAGCGCACCGGCCACAAACACCACCGCCGCAACGCCCGCGCTGATGGCGGCGCACCGCGCCGCGCCCGCGTGGTCGAGAAAGATCATGGAGGCGCGCAGCCCCTCGTTCACATAGTACAGCGGAAGCACCAGCGCCACCTTCTGGAGAAAGCCGGGCATCATCTCGACGGGGAAGAACGTGCCCGACAGGAACATCATGGGGAAGAGGAAGGCGTTGGCCGCCGCGGCGGCGCTCTCGGCCTCCTTGGCGATGGGCGTGAGGAGCATGCCGATGCCGACAAACGCGATGACCGCCAGCACAATGTACACCGGCAGCCAGCCGTTGATGTGCAGGCGGACGTTGAACACGGCGTAGGCCACCAGCAGGATGGACACCGTGGAGGCGAACGCGAGGATGAGTTGATAGAGCATGTTGGCGAGCAGCCAGTCGGCCCGGGTGATCGGCGTGGTGGCCAGTTTGCGCAGGATGCCCTTCTGCCGCAGTTCCGCGTTCGTGTTGAGCGCGCCCGACAGGCTGGACGTCATCACGGCCATGGCGATGATGCCGGGCACGAAGAACTCGATGAAGCGGTAGGGCGTGCTCAGAATCGAGCGGGCCGTGAGTGTGAGCCGCGGCGGCGATTCGGTGAGTTGCTGGTTCATCTCTGCCACCACAGCGCCGAGGTGGTACACCTTGGTCGGGGCCGAGGTGGAACTGGGGTCGTACACATACGTCAGGTCGGCCGTGGCGGCTCCGTCGCCCATGGCAAGGCGGGCGTACGCGTCCGCCACGCCGCGCGGGATCACCAGCAGCAGCGTCAGTTTGTGCTCCTTGGCGTATTGAACAGCGTCGGCATCACGCGGCACGGAGATGGTGTTGAACACGCCGTTCCCGGCAAGAGCCTTCACAAGTTCCGCCGAAACCGCGCTCTGGTCCAGGTCCTGCACGGGCAGATCAAAGTTGAGGTGCTCGGGCCTGGTGAAGATCGCGCCGAAGACCAGCACGAGAATGACGGGGAACGCGAGCGTGAAGAACATCGCCGAGCGCTCGCGGCTCAGGCACCTCAGCCGCACCACCAGATTCGCCGTGATGATGCGCAGGGTCATGCGGCCGCTCCGTGTGTGTTGGGGGCGGAGTGTCCGGCGGTGGTGGCGGGCTCGTCGCGGAGCGCAGCACCCGTCAGGCTGAGATAGACCTCTTCGAGGTTGGCACGGCGCACGTCCACGCTCGGCAGCGGCACGCCCGCGCCCTTGATGGCGTCGAGAATGTCCAGCACACCGTCGGCGTTCCGCACGCGCATGGTGGCGTTGCCGCCTTCGTTCACCGCGATGTCCATGTTCAAGGGCCGGAGTGCCGCGATGACCCGTTGATCCACGGCCTTCAGCGTCAGGGTCAACGAGGTCGCGTGCCCCTCGATGAGCGCATCCGGCGACCCGACCGCGACGACTCGGCCTTTGGAGATGACGGCCACCGTGTCGGCAAGCAGTTCCGCCTCCTCCATGTAGTGCGTGGTCAGGAACACCGTCTTGCCGCGGCGTTTCAGGCCCAGCAACACGTCCCACACGGCTCGGCGCGCGTGGGGGTCCAGCCCGGTCGTCGGCTCGTCCAGAAACACCACCTCGGGGTCGTTCACGAGCGCGATGGCGATGCCGAGGCGCTGCTGCAACCCCCCCGACAGGTTCTTGAACAGCACATCACGCTGCTCGTGCAGATTGGTGAGGGCCATCAGGCCGTCGATGTCGGCCGCGGCCCGACCGAACAGCCGCGCGTAGTAGCGCAGGCTCTCCGCCACCGTGAGGCGATCGAACGAACTGAACCCCTGCGGCAGCACGCCGATGCGCGGCACAATGTCGCGCTTGCGCGTGGCCACGTCCATCCCCAGCACCAGCACCCTTCCCGCCGTGGCCGTGCGGACGGTCTCGATGATCTCCACGGTCGTGCTCTTGCCGGCCCCGTTGGGTCCGAGGAACGCGAACACCTCGCCCCGGCGCACGGTGAACGAGATGCCGTTCACCGCGACAAGGCCCCCGTACCGCTTCGTCAGTCCTTCCACCACCACGGCGTGTTCATCGGTGTTGCTCATGGCAGGGGCCGAAGAGTCCGGGTTACAGGGCGGCCAGTTCGTCGGCCACGGCGCTCACCGTGTCGCGGACCTGCGCCTCGGTGTGATTGGTGGTGATGAAAAACCGCAACCGGGCGGAGTGTTCCTGCACGGCCGGGGGCAAAATCGGCTGAACATTGATCCCCCGGTCGAACAACGCACGCGCCAGCCGCAGGCTCTTGACCGAGTTCCCGACGATCACGGGTATCACCGGCGTGCCCGCCGTGGTGCCGGTGTTGAGCCCGCGCGCCTTGGCCAGCGCCAGGAACAGCGCCGCCAACTCACGCAGCCTGCCCACGCGCCCCGGCTGGGCCCGCAGCACGGTCAGCGCCGCCAGCGCCGCCGCGGCGTTGGGCGGCGAAAGCCCCACGCTGTACACGAATCCCGGCGTGGTGTACGCGAGATACTCGACCAGTTCGGCCGACCCGGCGATGTACCCGCCGCAACTCGCCAGCGACTTCGAGAGCGTGCCCATCCACAGGTCCACGTCGGCACGCTCGATTCCCCAGTGCTCGCCGATCCCCCGACCCGTCGGCCCCATGGTGCCCAGCGAGTGCGCCTCATCCACCAGCAGAAGGGCCCGATGCTTTTTCTTCACCTCGACAAAGCGCGGCAGGTCCGGGTAGTCGCCGTCCATGCTGTACACGCCCTCAACGGCGATCAGCACGCGCCGGTAGCGGTGGCGGATGCCCGAGAGCAGGTCGTCCAGCGCCTTCCAATCGTTGTGCACGAAGGCCCGACGGGTCGCGCCGGAGAGTTGCGCCCCCTGGAGAATGGAGTTGTGCGCCAGGGCGTCGTACACGATCAGGTCCTCCGGCCCCAGCAGGTGGCCGATGGTCGTCACGTTCGTGGCGTGCCCGGAGACAAACACGAGCGCCGCCGCCGTGCCCAGGAACGCGGCCAGGGCTCCCTCCAGATCGCGATGCACCTGCTTCTCGCCGGAGACCAGGCGGCTGGCTCCGGCGCTGGTGCCGTAGCGGTCGATCGCGGCTTTCGCGGCGGCCGCGACCTCCGGATGATGGGCCAGGCCGATGTAGTCGTACACGCAGAAGTTGACCAGTTCGCGCCCCGCGATGCGCGTACAACTCGCCGCCGACGCGCCGCCCTGATCCACGCGAAAGTACGGGTTCTCCCCCGCCACGGCCCTCAGCATGTGCTCGTAGCGCTTCAACTCGCCGTACTCGGCGAAGTGCGCAAACTCGCACTGTTCGCTCCCCACCTTCCCGGGCGGCGGGTCGAGCGATGGAGCATCGTGCAGGTGCTGTTGCACGGCGTGCGCCAACTCTCCCAGTGTCTGCGCGGGGTTGAAGTCCGCGTCGGGAAGGCGACACCCGAACGTCTTCTCGAGGGTCGCGGCCAGTTCCACCCGCTGCAACGAGTCCAGCCCCAGCGCCGTGAGGGGCGTGTGGGGCGTTACATCCGCCAGCGCCGCGCCACCCAGCGCGAGGGCGTGCTGGCAGACCGCGGCAAGCACCGCCGACTCCGCTGCGGCACGCGCTCCGCGCGCGTCGTCGGCACACTCGCCCGTCGCGGGCGGCGGGCGGTGTTCCGCCAAGGGCGTCAGTTCGCCGGCCAGCAGCGCCGCGCGGCAGGCGCGCCGCTGCACCTTCCCGCTGGACGTTCTGGGCAGCGTGCCCGGTCGCACCAGCACCACGGCGTGCAGGCCCACGCCGTGCTCATCCAGCACGGCCTGACGCGCCGCCGCGACGATGGGCGAGTAGTCCGCCTCACCCTGGCGGGCAACTTCCTGCACCAGCACCAGGCATTGCCCGGCATCGTCCAGTGCGAAGGCCGCGCCCAAGCCCTCTTGCAGCCGCGGGTGGCTCTGGCGGGCTGCGGCCTCCAGGTCTTGGGGGTGATGATTTCGGCCGCGCACGATCAACAGGTCGTCCGCGCGGCCCACGACGTGCAGTTGGCCCTCGATGACAAAGCCCAAGTCTCCCGTTCGCAGGAACGGTCCCTCGCCGGTGTCGCTGAGGTGCGCGTTGAAGCACGCGCGTGTCGCGTCGGGCTTGCGCCAGTACCCCAGGCCGACCGACGCCCCCGAAACCCACACCTCGCCCACTCGCCCGGCACCGGCCGCGGCGCACGTCTGCATGTCAACGATGGCAATACTCGCGTCGCCCACGGCCGCCCCGCACGAGACCAGTTTACGGGCGTGAGGTGTACCCTCGGGCACCGGCTCGACACGGTTCCGGACCAGGGCGTTGCCATCAAAGGTGCGTACGGCCGGGCCTCCGCCACGCACACCGCCGGCCACCAGCAGCGTGGCTTCCGCCAGCCCATAGCACGGATAGAACGCGCCGGGGTTGAAGCCGCACGGTGCGAACGCCGCGGCGAAACGCTCCAACGTTTCCGCCCGCACGGGCTCGGCCCCCACGAACGCCACACTCCAGCATGAAAGGTCCAGCGTGGCCCGCTGCGCGGCGGTGGTCCGGCGAACACACAGGTCATAGGCAAAGTTGGGCCCGCCCGAGATGGTGGCCCGGCGCGTGCTGATCGCCGTGAGCCACGCCATTGGGTCCTGGAGGAAGGTCGTTGGCGACATCTGCGCGCACGGAATGCCCGCCAGCAGCGGCTCCAGAATGCCCCCCACCAGCCCCATGTCGTGGTACGGCGGCAGCCAGGACACACCGTGGTCTTGCCCAACCTCGAACGCCGCGTGAATGGCGCGGCTGTTCGCCATCAGGTTCGCATGGCTCAGCATCACGCCCTTGGGCCGGCTGGTTGAGCCGGACGTGTACTGGAGCACCGCCAGCGTCTCCGGCGCGGCATCGGGCATGGTCCATCGGTCGGCCCATGCGGCGGGAGTGTCGTCGGTGGTGAGCCAGAGAGTTGCCGGGGCGACTCCTGCCTCTCCGTCGCCCCATCCGGCCGCGCTCCGGTTCCGCGCCACGCCCGCACCGGTGCTCAGCACCACCCGCGCATCCGCGTCCGCAACGATCGCGTGGAACCCGCCAAGCGTTCGTCGCCGCGGCGGGCACGTGGGCACCGCGACGCAGCCCGCGTACAGACACGCGAAAAACCCGATGATGAAGTCCGGGCCGTGCGGATAGGCCAGCAGCACGCGCTGCCCGACAAGGTTCATGTCCCGAAGCCGAGCCGCGACCGCGCGGGCCTGCTGGTCAAGTTGCGCATATGCGAGCACAACGTCGGCGTGCTCCCCGCGCACGAACGAAAACGCGATCTTGTCAGGCCGCTCCTGGGCGTGGCTCCGCAGCACGCTGACCAAGTCGCGGTGAACCCGGGGACGACGGGCATACACCCCTGCGAGAGCCGGCATGACTTGCGTTCCATGAACCTGCGTACGGCACCGCCGGCGGTTCCCGTGCCATCGGCAAGAGCCTTGGGCACGGGGAATCCTACCGACTGCGCCGCGCTTCAGCCACGCGGAAACTTCCCTGTTCATCCCGCCCGGGAGACCCGCGTGTCCCCTCGCCCCCGCAATGAGGGATGCACGCGCGGCTCAAAGCCGGTTCCTTGCGTGATGTGCGGATATCATCCCGCGAGCGTCTCCCCGCCCGCTATTTGATGTGCCCGTCGTGCTGGTCAGCCAGCGTCTGAATGGCGGGCGGGGGGGCGTGGCGGCGGGGCTTTGGGGGAGGAGCGTGCCTTGGGGCGGTAGCTCAATTGGTAGAGCACTAGCTTTGCAAGCTAGGGGTTGAGAGTTCGAGTCTCTTCCGCTCCACTTTGATGAACGGTTGACGAGTGGACGAGTTGAAAAGTTGACCGTCCACGAGGTTGCCGCGCCGCGTGCGGATCACGGCCCGGCCCGCACCAGCGGCCGCAGCCGCTCGAGGGTCCTGGGCCCGATGCCCTTCACGCGCGTCAGGCTTTCGACGGTGGCGAACCGGCCGAACTGCGCGCGGTTCTCGATGATGCGCTTGGCCAACGCCGGCCCGATGCCGGGCAGGCTCTCCAGTTCAACCCGGCTCGCGGTGTTCAGATCGATGCGCGAAGCCAGCGACCCTTCACCCGCCGGGGCCGCGGATGGTGCCCGCTCATCGCTTGGTGCGCCGGCGGCGGTCGTGTCGGGCGGATGCACGCGGGTGTGGCTGACCGGATCCTGCGCGGACGTTCGCGCAAGGCCCAGGTAGATGCCCGTGGTCGCCAAGGCCCCGAGCACACTCACCGCGAAGAACTTGGCTGTGCCGCGCGTCCAGTCGGCGAGATCGCTCTTGGGCATGGGCGCGGCGCGGGGCATGGCGCAGAGCGTACCACATTCACGCACGCCCTCAGGCACGCCTCGCGGGGAGGACGCGGGCGTGCTCAACCCAGTGCCGCGGCACCCGCGATGATCTCGGAAAGTTCCGTCGTGATCTGCGCCTGCCGCGCCCGGTTGTAATCCCGCGTCAGCAGTTTGCGCATCTTGCCGGCGTTGTCGGTCGCGGCCTTCATCGCGATCATCCGGGCCACGTGCTCGCTCACAATCGCATCGTTGAAGCACTGAAAAAGCGTGGCCTTCACGGTCGCGGGCAGCAGGTCGCCGAGCAACTCGTCGGCGGGCGGGCTGAACTCGTAGAGCGTGGCGCAGGTTCCCGGCGTGCCGCCCGTTCCCCCGGGCTTCTTGTCCGCCGCGGGCGGCCTGAGCGGCAGGAGTTGCAGCACCTCGGGTGTCTGGCGGCCGGGGCTGTGGAACTTCATGGAGATGATGCGGACGGCCGAAACCTCGCCGCTGATGAAGCGGTCGATGTAGGTTTGCGCCAGCGTACAGATCTTCTCGAACGTGGGCTTGTCGCCGAACATGTGCTGCTGCACCACGTTCAGACCGTTGTACCGCATGAACGCGGCACCCTTCTTGCCGACCAGTTCCAATCGCCCGCTCTTGGCCGCAGGGGCCGAGCGGAAGTGGACCATCGCCCGCCGCAGCACCGACGAGTTGTACGGCCCGCACAGGCCGCGGTCAGACGTGATGGCGAGCGTGAGTTCCACCGGCTGGCGCTTCACGCCCTCGGGCCCGGAGATGAGCGGGTGGGTCAGGTCGCCGGCGGTGGCGGCCAGTTCCGTCACCAGGCCGAAGAGGCCCTCGGTGTAGGGCTTGGTGGCCGTGGCCGCGGCCTGGGCCCGGGCAAACTTGCTGGTGGCGATCATCCGCATCGTGTTGGTGATGCGGCGGATGTTGCCAACGGCCTTGATGCGCTTCTTGATCTCGCGGGTCTTGCCCATAGGGAGCCAAGCGTAGACCCCGTTGCGGTGAAACGTCGAGGAGGCGGCGTGGTCTTTGGGGTGTGTTTGGGTGCGGGCGTCTGTCGGGTGATATTCTGCGCAGTCCGTGCGGCGGTCGTGCGGGCTACGGGCACGCGCCGCCGTAATACGCGGTGATGTAGTCGCCCAGGTCGTCCGGATCGATGAACACGTCGTGGTTGAAATCGAGGTTGCAGGCGGAGACAACCGAGAGAGCCCGCGGGTCGCTGCGTGCGGACCCACAGGCGTTGGTGAGGATGCAGTCGAACGCACCACCATCGGCGGGGCTGGCGGGCTGAAACGTGAGGACGGGCGTCTTCACGCCGGAGTAGACGGCGCTGTCGGCGAGCGGCACACCGTCGCGCCGCCACTGAATGGTGAGCGGGCCGAGCCCGGTCCCACCGACCACGAGCGTGGCGGAGGCTCCCGCAAGCACCGTCCGGCTCGGCGAGATCCCGCTGATGATCGGCACCTGGGCAAGGCACGGGTCCGTGCCCGTCACGGCGAGAGTCGTACCGCCGCTGATCACGGAATTGCTGTTGCAGCCCGTTACCGCGACCGTGTACACGCCGGTATCGGAGGGGACAACTGGCGAGATCGTCAGCGTGGCAGTGAGCGCGCCGGAGACGGATCCGCCGTTGTTGAGGTTGATGCCATTGCGCCGCCATTGGTAGGTGGGCGGAAGACCGCCGCCCGTGGCGGAGGCGGTCTGGGTAAACGTAGAGCCAACCGCCAGCCCGAGGCATGTGGGCCCGCTGAGCGTCACGAAGGGCACGGGCGGATAGTTGTAATACGTCGTCATTGCACCGGTACCGGCCACCACGATATCGGCGCGATTGTCGCCGCTCAGGTCGGCCGAAGCGAGCCCGGATGTTGCGATGTAGTACGGATTGCCCGTGCCTCTGCGCACCACATCCGTAAACTGCGTGTTCCCCAGCCCGCGTGCGGTGTCGATGCTGTTGGTGCTGGAGTTGGCGACGACCAGGTCCATAAAGCCGTCGAAGTTCAGATCGCGCGCGATGATGGTCGTGGGGGCCTGGCCCATGGCCACCGTGCCGAAGGCCGTGAACGGCCCCGCCGTGCTCCCCCGGTAGATCGAGACGTTGTTGGAGCCGTGATTGGAGACCGCGAAGTCTGGACGGCCGTCGCCACTGAAGTCCGCTACCGCGATGCCGCGCGGCGTCGTGCCACTGCTGGTCAGGCTGGTCGCGGCCGCAAACGTGCCATCGGCGTTACCATGCAAGATGTCGATGTTGCCGGTGGTCTGCGAGTTCACCACCAGCACGTCAAGCCGCGCATCCGCATTCACGTCACTCACCGCCAACGCGATGGGGCCGGTCCCCACCGGGGTGACGATCGGCGCGGCGAAGGTGCCGTTTCCGTTGCTGGCAAGCACGGCCACGGCATTGCCGCCCTGGTCAGCGCACACCAGATCAAGCCTCGAATCAGCGTTCATGTTCCCAAGCGCCACTGCCGTGATGTTCGTGCCGGCGGTGAACAGGGTTTCTGGCCCTGGCGCTGTCGTGCCGTTGCCAAGGCGCACGGCCACACTGCCGCCGGCACCATAGGCAAAGTCGATGAATCCGTCGCCGTTGAAATCTGACACCACCAAGCCCCGCGCCGGGCTCGCCGTGGCAACCGCTACACGCGTGAGGAAGCCTGCATTACCCGCGATGATCGGCGCACCGTTATTCAGAAAAATGGTGAAGCCGGTGTTGAACCCGCAGCCCGCGATCACATCGCGACGACCATCATTGTTCACGTCGGCCAGGGCCACGACATCGCCGTTGCCCGCCGCGAGACCAATGGAGGTCGGCGCGGTCAGTCCGATCACACACTGACCCACGAGTTGACCCGCGGGAGCCAGCGCGCCAAGGAGGCCAAGCGCAAAGAGCCATTTCATAGGCGTTTCCTCGGTGAGCCTGTGCGCCAGAGCGTGATGCGGGGAGGGAATCCTCAGGAGATTATCCGAAGCCACCCACGCGAACGTTGCCCGAACGCTCAAATTCTCGCATTCATCGCCGTTGCACAATGGCGGCACGCGTGCGGCACGAAACTATCCGCTGTGCCTAGTCCCGGTGTTCCCATGCGCGAAAGACGTGGCGGACGGGACGTCCGCCCCGCCAATCCGGGCCGTCGCATGGACCCCTCGCTGACGCTCGTGGCTCGTTGAAAAACCCCGCTGCTCACCCACGATGTACAGCGGCCGGTTCTGCACCGTCTTGTGGATGATCCCCACGTACCACGCCAGCGTGCCCAGCAGCGTGAGTTGCACGCCGCCCAGAAAGAAGATGCCGCACGCCAGCATGGCGTAGCCCTCG
>CAZNEU010000325.1:0-3177 GCA_964571915.1 uncultured Phycisphaeraceae bacterium | reverse complement strand
TCGGGCCGCGCGTGTTCAACAAGAACCTGGCGCCGGACCATGTGCCCACGTTCCTCGAGCGGGCTCTGAACCGTCAGCACCTGGACCGTGCCCACGCGTTTTTCGAGAAGTACGGCGGCAAGGCCGTGATTCTGGGCCGCTTCGTGCCCATCGTGCGCACGTTCGTGCCCTTTGTGGCCGGGGCTGGGGCGATGAACTACGGCAGGTTTGCGCTCTACAACGTGGCGGGCGCGTTCCTGTGGGTGGGTGTGTGTGTCGGCGCGGGCGTGCTCTTCGGCAACATCCCCTTCGTCAAGAAGAACTTCGAGCTCGTCATCATCGGCATCATCGTGGTGTCGGTGCTTCCGGTGGTGTACGAGGTGCTCAAGGCCCGGTCGGAGCACCGGGCGGTGCGGAGCACGTCGATTTCCTGATCGCGTTGTGAGATTCCTGCGTGCCGGGGCCGGTGCCCGGCCGCGTGAAGTGTTCGAGAGACTCTTTCCTGAGCAGACCCGTTTCGGAGATACCCACTATGGCCATCAAGCCCCTTGAAGACCGCGTCCTTGTCAAGCCCATCGAAGCCGAGTCCAAGACCGCTTCGGGCATCTACCTCCCCGAAGCCGCCAAAGAGAAGCCCGTGCGCGGCAAGGTGGTCGCCGTCGGCCCCGGCAAGCGGCTGGACAACGGCAAGCGCGCCGAGATGAGCGTGCGCGTCGGCGCCACCGTCGTCTACGGCAAGTACGCCGGCAGCGAGGTGGAGATCAAGGGCGACAAGCACCTGATCATCAAGGAGAGTGAGTTGCTCGGCGTTCTGGAGGGGTGACCGCTCCGTGGTTAGATGGCCAAGCGCAGATGGCCAAATGACCAAAGGCGCCTCGGTCCCTCGGGTGTTTCGCGTGCTTCGCGTTTGTCCCTCTTGATTTGGCCCTTTGGCCATTTGACCCTTTGGTAATTTGGATCTTCCCATGGCAACCAAGCAGATCATGTTCAACGATGCCGCCCTTCAAGAGATGAAGCGCGGCGTGCAGCAACTGGCCCGGGCCGTCAAGGTCACCATGGGCCCCACCGCCCGCCACGTGCTCCTCCAGAAGTCCTACGGCGGTCCCAGCATCTCCAACGACGGCGTCTCTGTCGCCCGCGAGATCACGCTGCCCGAGCCTTTCGAGAGCATGGGCGCGAAGATGGTCAACGAGGTCGCCAAAAAGACCAACGACGAGGCCGGCGACGGCACCACCGCCGCGACCGTGCTGGCCGAGGCCATCTTCCTTGAAGGCCTCCGCCACATCGCCGCGGGCGCCAACCCCGTGCTCGTGCAGCGCGGCATCAACGGCGCGGCTCAGGCCGCCGCCGACGCCATCGATGCCATGGCCATCAAGTGCAAGGGCAAGGCTGACTACATGAAGGTGGCCACGGTCTCCGCCAGCCATGATGCCAAGATCGGCGAGTTGATCGCCGAGGCCGTCAGCAAGGTCGGCCCCGAGGGCGTGGTGGAGGTGGAGGAGGGCAAGGGCTCCGAGACGACCCTCGAATACGTCGAGGGCATGGCCTTCGACAAGGGCTACATCTCGCCCTACTTCATGAACGACCCCAAGACCGCCGAGTGCGTGCTGGAAGACTGCTATGTGCTGATCTATGAGAAGAAGATCGCCAACATGGCCGACTTCCTCCCCTTCCTCAACAAGATCGCCGTCGCGGGCAAGCCGGTGCTGGTGATCGCCGAAGAGGTGGAGAGCGAGGCTCTGGCCGCGCTGGTGGTGAACCGGCTGCGCGGCACCCTCCGCATCTGCGCCGTCAAGGCCCCCGGCTTCGGCGACCGTCGCAAGGCCATGCTGGGCGATATCGCCGTGCTCACCGGCGGCACGTTCATCGCGGAGGACCTGGGGCGGTCGCTCGAATCCATCGAACTGAGCGAACTTGGCCGCGCCAAGAAGGTGATTATCACCAAGGACGAGACCACGATCATCGAGGGCGCGGGCAAGCGCGGCGAGATCGACAGCCGCGCGGCACAGATCAAGGCCCAGCACGACAAGAGCACCAGCGACTACGACAAAGAGAAGTTCATGGAGCGGCTGGCCAAACTCACCGGCGGCGTGGCCATCGTCTCCGTGGGCGGGGCCAGCGAGGTGGCCATGAAGGAGAAGAAGGACGCGGTGGACGACGCCCTGCACTCCACCCGCCACGCGGCCAAGGAGGGGTACGTGCCCGGCGGCGGCGTGGCCCTCATCCGCACGCAGGATGCCATCACGAAGGCCATGGGCAAGGCCCGGGGCGATGAGAAGATCGGCTACGAGATCGTTCACACGGCCGTCGAGGCCTGCGCCCGCCAGATCGCCATCAACTGCGGCACCGACGGCGACATCGTGGTGGAGAAGATCAAGGAAGGCACCGGCGGTTTCGGCTACAACGGCCAGACGGGCGAGTATGTGGACCTGGTGAAGGCGGGGATCATCGACGCGGCCACGGTGCCCAAGACCAGCCTGACGAATGCCGCGAGCGTGGCGGGCCTGATGCTGACCACGAGCGTGATGATCTGCGAACTCAAGGACAAGGCCGAGCCGGCGGTGGGTGCCGTCTCGTAAGAGGGGGCATTGGACGCAGAGGCGCAGAGTCTCAGAGCGAAGGCATGGACTCGAACGTCGATGAGCGAGACCCGTTGACCGCCGAGATCATCGGGGCGGCGATTGATGTTCACAAGGCGCTTGGACCAGGGCTGCTTGAGTCTGTGTACGAACAGTGCATGGTGCTTGCGGTGCGAGCGAGAGGCTTGAAGGTGGATCGGCAGGTTGAACTGCCGCTCGAGTTCATGGGCCAACGGATCGAGGGCGGCTACCGCATTGATCTGCTCGTTGCCGGGAGCGTGATTGTGGAACTCAAGGCCATCGAGAAGGTGCTTCCCGTGCATGAGGCACAGTTGGTGTCGTACCTGCGGCTGGCCAACAAGCGCGTTGGCCTCCTGATCAACTTCAACTCGGCCTATCTCCGCGACGGCGTGGTCCGCAAGGTGAACCACCCTCGCACGTAGGCTTTGCCAAGACCCTTTCCTTCTCTGCGCCTCTGCGTCTCTGCGTCCCCTGAACTCCATGCCCTCCACTCAGCGCGACTATTACGAGACCCTGGGCGTCGACAAAAAGGCCGACGCGGAGGAGATCAAGCGCGCCTATCGCCGCCTGGCCATGAAGCACCACCCGGATCGCAACC
>CAZNEU010000324.1:0-1747 GCA_964571915.1 uncultured Phycisphaeraceae bacterium | reverse complement strand
ATTGTTCCAAGCGAGAGCGAAAGGCTCCGATCTGCTTGCAGAGGCCGGTGGCGTGTGCAAGGAGTTCACGAGAGGCTGAATCGCTGAGGTAGCCGACATCCAAAGCGGAGTAGCACATGGACCGCACTTCGCCCGCCGAGCCCTTGGCATGGCCCAGGTAGTTGAGAAACTCGTTACGCCTGTACCGCTCAAAGCCCTCGGCGATGTTGTTCATCACGGACAGTGCCGCACGTCGCATCTGATCGACGAACGACCGATCGCGAGGGATCTCGCCCCGGCGGGTGGCAAGATACACAGCACGATTGAGCTCACGGGCAGACTGCCAGATGGTCAGGTCTTCAAACTGTCGGGCAACCATCATTGGTTCCTTGACTCAAGGACGGCTTCCTTGCGGGGCCGCGTGCTCGCATGAACCGACCCAGCACTCAGGACCCAGCGCGCAGGACACTCTCAGAGCAGTCGCACATCCGTCCACACGCCCATCGAGCACATGCGGATGTAGACGTCGGTGAAGCCCACCCAGAAGAGGCTGAACCACGCCCACATCATGTGGCGGCGGTTCAGGCAACTCACGCAGTCGTAGAGGTTCTTCTGGGCGCCGAGTTGGGAGAGGTGGTTGTGCTTGCCGCCGGCGAGGTGGCGGAAGACGTGGCAGCCGAAGGTGTAGGCCCCCAGCAGGATGGGGTTGATGACCATCACCAGCGTGCCCACACCCACACCCAGTTTCACCTTGCCGTCGGTCGGGTCGAGGAAGCGGAACGCGAGAACCGCATCCCACGCGAGGAGGCCGATGAAGAGCACGGCCAGGTAGAAGAAGTAGCGGTGGATGTTCTGGAGGATGAGGGGGAACTTCTGCTCGCCGCGGTAGTTGCTGCCGCGGAAGCCGGGTTCGCCCACGGCGCAACTGGGCGGATCGGCCCAGAAGGCCTTGTAATAGGCCCCGCGGTAGTAGTAGCAGGTGAAGCGGAAGCCGCCCGGCGCCCACAGAATGAGGAACGCGGGCGAGAAGGCCATGAACGGCGGGAAGAGTTTCACGAGCCATTCCGGCGGCTGGCCGAACCAGGCGTGCCCGGAGGCTTTGCCCGCGGCATCAAAGAGCAGCGGCGAGTAGAACGGCGACAGGTAGTTCTGCCCGCCGGACGCCAGCCAGTAGTGCTCGCCCTGAAACGCGGCCCAGGTGGAGTAGACGATGAACGCCATGAAGCCCACAAACACCGCGGCGGGCTCGACCCACCAAAAACCCTGGCGCATGGTCTGGCCGAAGGCCCGCGCCGGCTGTTGAGGCAGGGGGATGTTGATCTGACCCATCGAGAAAACTCCGCACCTGCCCCGCTGCCCCCAGCCCCGCGGCTGGGCAAACGCAGCATAGCGCGGCACATCGGCAAACGCGAGTGCCGCGGCAGCCTCGCACCAGTGCCCGATCCCCAGTGCCCAGTGCCTCGTGCCCAGTGCCTTCTGCTTTTCATTCCCACTCAATGGTCGCCGGCGGCTTGCTGGAAATGTCATAAACCACCCGGTTTACGCCGCGCACTTCGTTGATGATGCGGGAACTGATCTGGGCCAGCACCTCGTGGGGCAGGCGTGCCCAGTCGGCGGTCATGAAATCTTCGGTGGTGACGGCCCGCAGCGCCACCACGCTGTCGTAGGTGCGCCCGTCGCCCATCACGCCCACGCTCTTGATGGGCAGGAGCACGGCGAAAACCTGGCTGGTCTGCCGATAGAGGCCCGCCGCGACGATCTCGTCGAG
>CAZNEU010000323.1:0-1927 GCA_964571915.1 uncultured Phycisphaeraceae bacterium | reverse complement strand
TCAGCGGTGCCGCGGCAACGACGGAGGCGCAGTCCGGCTATCGTTTGTGGGATCGAAGTTGGCTGACTTTTGATGCGCACATTCAGTTGTGCGTGCGAACTCCATCCTTGATCCTAGGAACGTGGCCGGTTCACCCGTTGTGATGCGAGACTTGGAGCAGAGCATGGCACCGCAGTCAAACTCCGACCAAACCCGCCGGGTGGTGAGCAGCTTCTTGCAGCTCACCGTAGCGCAGAAGATGAAGATTCTGAAGCGAGCGAAGCTCTACAACCGCTTGGAGCCCCTGAAGCAGCGCGACACCGGCGCGGCCACGCGACGCGGTCGAACGAAGGCAAGAAGGTAGCTGCGCCCGCTTTCCATGCCCGGCGCATACGGCCTTCCGCCCGCTGCTTCGATGACGCCGCGCGGCCGCTCTACCCTCGCCCATGGAACTCCTCCAGGTCCAGGTGCTCTTCCAGTCCGTGTCCTCGCTCGCCATCGCCGGCGGCCTCATCTTCACGGCGATCCAGTTCCGCAAGACCCGCGAGGCCCAGTACTTCGCCAACTTCTCCAAACTCGTCGAGTTGCAGATGCACCTGCGCGAGATGCGCGTACACGACCCGTCGCTCGCCAGCGTCTATCAGAACGACGTGGAGGGAGCCCGCGACGACCGCGACGTGCGCGAGCACTTCTTCAACCTCATGCAGGTCAGCGTCTTCGAGATCGTCTGGTTCGGCTACCGCCAGGGGCAGGTGCCCAAGGACTACTTCCGCTCGTGGGAGGCCCGCATGAGGCAGATCGTGGCCGAGCCCAGTTTCCGCCGCATGATGACCTCTGCCAGCATGAAGATCCTGCACGACGACTTCCAGACCTACCTCACGCGCCTGCACCAGGAAGTGCCCGAGCGTGTCGCCCGCCCTTAGCCGGGCCTGGCGAGCATCCCTTCCAGCCGCGCCTTCACGGCGGGCCACTCGCTGTCGAGCACGCTGAAGTACACCGCATCGCGGATGGACCCGTCGTGCATCACGCGAGCGCCGCAGCACACCCTCACGCACCGCGCCCACCGGCCCCATATACTGGCTGCCCTTGGGGCGATTAGCTCAGTTGGCTAGAGCGCTTCCCTGACACGGAAGAGGTCGCTGGTTCGAGTCCAGTATCGCCCACTTTCTCGTTTTGCGCGCCTTCGTGTTCGTTCGCTGGTGTTGGCGAAACACCCACAAAACAAGGCTCTTTCGACTCATTGGGCGAACGGAAGCGATCGTCAGCGGTCGGCTGCTGCGCCGCATTGTGCGCCTCAGGCGCGCCGCATTTTGCGTCGCTTTTTCCTTGGGGCGTTCCCGTCTCGTGCGGGGCCGTCGCCAGGTCGAAGTGCGCGTCCCGTGTTTGCAGGTAGTGCTGGGCCGCGATGAGCGGGGAGTGCCCCAGCCACCCGGCCACTACGTGGGCGGGGAACCGCTCAACCCAATCGGTCGCGCACGATGCCCGCATGTTGTGGAACAGGCGGGGCCACGGCTTCGCGCCAGCCCGCCCGATGATCTTGTGGAACGTGGTCCGCAGATTCATCCTGGGATCGCGCAGCCGCGGCACCACCGCTTCGGTTCCCGGCTCGGCCGCGTCGAACAGGTCTTGCAGGATCGGCCGCAACTCGGGGGCGATCGGCACCACCCGCACCGCGTGTCCTTCGTGCCCGGCGGTCTTGGGGCTCCGCACGGTCAACCGGCCGCGCTCCCAGTTCACGTCACCCCAGCGCAGGGCGACGATTTCAGAGGGGCACCGGAGCCCTGCAAACCGACTCAGGGCCACGATCGCCCGCCATTGGTCGTCGGGGCACTCCGCCAGAATCGCTTGGATCGTCGCGGGGGCGACGTAGAAGGCGCGATCGGGGTTCGATTGGGAACCGGCCCGCAGGTCGGCGAACGGGCTGGACGGGATCAGCCCCCAACGCACG
>CAZNEU010000322.1:0-4609 GCA_964571915.1 uncultured Phycisphaeraceae bacterium | reverse complement strand
CCGCGTGGTTCCCGAAGCCGCCCGAAGTCGCCGACCTGGCCGGCGGGCGCGGCGGCATGATGCGCTTCACGCCCTTCGGCGGCGCGAAGGACAAGGTGATGAACGCCTGCAAGGCGATGTTCGATGAGGGCGTGATCACCTTTTACTGCGGGCACGGGCCGTACCACATCCGCATGTTGCCGCCGCTGGGCGTGTTCAACGAGAGCGACTGGCCGCGCGTCTTCGCGTGCGTGGAGAAGGGGCTGGCGAAGGTGGCGGGCTGATGGGGGGGAACACGCCGGATGGCACAAGGCCACATGGCACATCCTCACATGGCCACATCAGAAATCAGGCCACGAGGTCGGTTCCCCGCCATTGCCTCGAATGTGGCCATGTGAACATGTGCCATGTGGTCATGTCGCACCCCCGTACGATCCGCGCCATGCCCGCCTCACCCCCCTCCCCACCCGCGTCCACCCCGTTCGCCCTCCCCCGCGCAGACCGCCTCGCTGCGGTCCCGCCCTTCCTCTTCAACCAGATCGACGACAAAAAGCGGGCCGCGATGGCAGCGGGCAAGGATGTGATCAACCTCGGCACGGGCGACCCCGACAAGCCCACGCCCGCCTTCATCGTCGAGCGCATGGCCGAGGCGATCCGCCACGCGCCCAACCACCAATACCCCGACGGCTACGGCACAAGGGCCTTCCTCGCCGCGGCGGCACGCTTCATGGAGCGCCGCTTCGGCGTGCGCATGGACCCCGCACGGCACATCCTCGCCACCATCGGCGGCAAAGACGGCATCAGCCATCTGCCGCTGGGCCTGCTCAACCCCGGCGACGGCGCGATCTGCTTCACGCCCGCCTACCCGGTGTACGCCGCGGGCACGATCCTCGCGGGCGGTGTCGCCCACCGCATCCCCACCCACGCGGCAGACGGCTGGCAGCCACGTCTGGAAAACATCCCCGCGCCCGCCGCGGCAACCAGCAAACTGCTGTGGCTGAACTTCCCCAACAACCCCACGGGCGCGACCGCCCCCGACGGCTTCTTCGACGAAGCCCTGGCATGGTGTGCGCAGCGCAACATGGTCTGCGCATCCGACCTCGCCTACAGCGAGGTCTACTTCGGCCAGCCGGTGCGCAGCCTGTGGCAGGCACGCGGGGCCGACCCCGACCGCACGCCGGCGATCGAGTTCCACTCCCTCTCCAAGACCTTCAACATGACGGGCTGGCGGATCGGCTTTGCCGTCGGCCACCCGGACGTGATCGCGGCCCTCAAACAGACCAAGGACAACTACGACAGCGGGCCCTTCAACGCGATTCAGGACGCGGCCACCATCGCCCTCGACCGCTTCGATGACCCGGCCATCGCGTCCATGCGCGATGAGTACCGCGTTCGTCGCGACATCGTGATCTCCGGCCTCGCGCGCATGCGCGTGCACACTGCGCCGCCCGATGCCGGCATCTTCGTGTGGGCACCCTGCCCGGCCGAAGCGCTCACGGGCAAGCCGTGGGACTCGTGGAAGTTCGTCGCCCGCGCCATCGACGAGGCCGCCGTCGTGATGGTGCCCGGCGCCGGCTTCGCCGACACCGCCCGCGGCCACGTGCGCATCAGCCTGACGCGCGAAACGAACCGCATCGCCGAGGCGATGGAGCGCCTGGCCGCGTTGGCGTGGTGAGCACTGCCCTTGCGTCGATGACTTCACTTGCCCTCTTGACCATGTCGCATCTGGCCATGTTCACCAGTCCCCGGTGCCCGATGCCCAGTGCCTTCTCCTATTCTCCCGCTCATGGTCAACGCCGCCGCGCTCCATGTTGTGCATCACCCGGACCCGATCCTGCGGGTGAAGGCCGCGCCCATCGCCGACATCACCGATGAGGTCCGCGCCGTGGCCCGCCGCATGATCGAACTGATGACCATCGAAGAGGGCATCGGCCTGGCCGCGCCGCAGGTGGGCCTGTCGTGGGGGCTGTTCGTGGCGCACGTGCCGCAGGATGCGGAGGAGGGCCGCTCGGCTTCGGCCGTCCCCCCCACCGCCACGCTCGCGCCCGTCGTCTACATCAACCCCGTCCTCTCCGGCTTCGAGGGCCCCGCCGAGCCCTTCTCCGAAGGGTGCCTCAGCCTCCCCGACATCCGCGGCAGCGTGCTCCGCACCCCCATCGTCTCCATCACCGCCACCGACCTGGACGGGAGGCGCTTCACGCAGCGTGCCGCGGGCCTGCTCTCGCGCTGCTGGCAGCACGAGATCGACCACCTTGACGGTGTGCTCATCATCGACCGGATGATGCAGGCCGACCGGCTGAAGAACCGCGCCAAACTCCGTGCCCTTGAGCGGGGCGAGTAGGGCTCGCCGCTCGCCTGGCGTCTGGCGTCTTCTCTCCCCCTGCCACCTTCTCTCAGTGCACCAGATTCGTGCACTGCTCGATGGCCTCGATCACCTGCCGCACCTGGAAGGGCTTCTTCAGGACACCGTCAAAGCCCTGCTGACGCAGGCCGGAGAGTTGGCTGTCGGTGAGTTTGCCGGACATGGCCACGACTTTGGTGAGTTGCAGATCGTCCGAGGCGCGGATCATGTCGGTCACGGCCCGCGAGTCGCCCTCGCCCAGGTGAATGTCCAGGAGCAGCACGTGCGGCTTGAACCGCTCGCACTCCAGCCCCGCGCCAAAGCCGCTCAGGGCCGTGCGCACCTCGTAGTTGGCCTGCTCGGTCAGCACCTTCTGGAGCACCTCCACAATGTCCTTCTCGTCATCCACCACCAACACGCGCGTGCGGCCGGAGACGATCCCGTCGAGGGGGATGCCGTGGGCCTTCATGAAGCGCACCAGGTGGCTGACGGGAATCCGCCGGTCTTTGGACCCGGGAATCCGGTAGCCCTTCAGGCTGCCGGTGTCGAACCACTTGGAAACCGTGCGCGGGGCCACGTTGCAGAGCTTGGCCACTTCGCCGGTCGTGAGCACGTCTTTTTCGAAGGGCATGGTCTGTGTCCTCTGGTTGTGTCCCGGCGGCCAGCGCGAAGGCGCGGCACGCAGGTGTCTTTGTCGGCGCAGAAAGAGTCTCTCTTGACCGCAAAGGCGGGCAAGACGGCCTAAACCGGCGCAGACGCAGGCGCACGAACGGCGTGTGAAGGTTTTTCGGACGTGGGGGAAGCGGTGGCACGAACGGAGACCTTGCCCACGGACAGTGGACACGCCGCAGGCGGCTACAAGAGCCGTCGGAAGGTGTCCACTGTCCGTGGGCGAGGTCAAGAACAGAATCGGCACCACCGGCCGGCGGTTTCGCCCCAAGCCCGGGGAGAAAATAGGATAAAAAGAAGTCCCCGAACCCCCCGGAGAGAGGTTTCGGTGCATGACTCCCTGAAACTTCCCGCCGCACATTGCCAACAACCTCCCACGCCCAACCCCGGAACACCCATGCCCCACCCCACCCGCCTCATCGCCCTCACCCTCCTCCTCGTCTCCCCGCTCGCGGCCGCCGCGCCTCCAACCGACTTGGAGCTCGCCTCGAAGATCGATGCCATCGCCGCGACCGAACTCACCAAGCCCAACGCTGTGGGCCTCTCCATCGCCGTTGCCCGCAACAACGCCGTCGTCTTCTCCAAGGGCTACGGCAAGGCCGACCTCGAGTTCGACATCCCGATGAACGCCGACACCACCCTCCGCATCGGCAGCGTCACCAAGCAGTTCACCGCCGCCGCGGTCATGAAACTGGTCGAGCAGAAAAAACTCTCCCTCGACGACACCCTCGACAAGATGCTCCCCGACTACCCGAAGTCCGCCAACCCCATCACCCTCCGCCACATCCTCAACCACACCTCCGGCATCTGGTCCTACACCGAGAGCGAAGAGTTCATGAACCGCGACGCTTCGCTCGAACTCACACCGGCCGAGATGATTGACACCTTCAAGGACCACGCCCCGGACTTCGACCCCGGCACCAACTGGAACTACAGCAACTCCGGCTACTACCTCCTGGGCGAGATCATCGCCAAGGCCTCCGGAAAAACCTACGCCGCGTTCGTGCAGGATGAACTCTTCACCCCCCTCGCCCTCACGCGCACCCGCCACGAGAACAACAAGGAAATCATCCCCAACCGCGCCCAGGGCTACGGCTTCAACGGCGAGACCCGGACCAACGACAAGCCCATCGGCGCCGATGTCCCCGGTGCCGCCGGCTCGATCCTCTCGAACGCGGGCGACCTCGTCCGCTGGAACATCGCCCTCGCGAGCGGCAAGGTCGTCTCCCCCGATTCCTACAAACTCATAACCACGCCCACGATCCTCCCCAGCGGCGAGGACACCAAGTACGGCTTCGGCATCAGAATCGACACTTGGGAATCGCACCCCCGCATCTCCCACGGCGGCGGCATCTTCGGCTTCACCTCGCAACTCGTCTACCTCCCCGACGAGAAACTCACCATCGCCGTCATCTCGAACTCCGAGACCCTCAATTGCGGCAAGGTCGCCGACACCATCGCCCGCGCCGCCCTCGGCATCGCCGAGTTCCAGCCCCAGGACCTCGCCGTTTCGCCCGAGGAGTTCCAACGCTCCGTCGGCGAGTTCAAGTTCGAGGACGCCCCCATCGAGATGCGCTTCTTCGAGCGCGAAGGCAAACTCTGGGTTCAGGCCACCGATCA
>CAZNEU010000321.1:0-19914 GCA_964571915.1 uncultured Phycisphaeraceae bacterium | reverse complement strand
CGCCGTTCTCGCAGATCACCACATCCGCCCCGCGCTTGCGCAGCACATCGCGGATCACCTGCCGGATGCGCGGCTCATCATCCGCCACCAGCACACGCTTGCCCGCCAGCAACGGGTCGAGCGCGGCATCGCTGAGAGCCTTCTCCGCGCCCAGAATGTTGCGGTGGCCGCCCGCCACATCCTTCATGCGGCGGCGGATGGACTCGACGTCCGCGACCACGCGCTCGATGTGCCGGAGCGCACCAGGGTCGGTGATGCCCGCCTGCTTGAGGAGCGCGACCGCCGTGGAGATGTCTTCGAGCGGCTCGGCCAGTTCGCCCTCCACCGTGCCGCCCACGGCCTCGCCCACCGCCGCGCGTTCCACCACCAGCAGGTTGAGCAGGTGCAGGGCGAGGGCCACGTGGTTGGCGAAGGCCTCGGCGAAGTGCCGGTCCTCCTCGGCGAAGGCCCCGGCCCGCGTGGACTCGATGTTCATGATGCCGATCACCTTGTCGGCCAGCCGCAGCGGCACGGTGAGGCTGGAGCGGGCCTGGTCGATGCCCAGCACGTAGCGCGGGTCGATGGTGGTGTCGGGGCAGATGTAACTGCGCCCGGTGGCCGCCACGTAGCCGGAGATGCCGTTGCCGTCGCGGTTGGCGTACAACTCCACCTCCATCGCCGCGGCGGGCAGGCCCCGGCTCATCACCAGTTCGAGTTTACCGGTGGGCTCATCGATGAGGCGGATGGCGAACTGGTCAAAGTGCAGCAGGTCGTGCGCGAAGCGGATGATCTTCTCTTCGAGGATGCGCAGGCGGTCGCCCGTGTGCAGGCGGCGCACCACCTCGGCATCGAGTTTCACCAGTTCCGCCCCCGCCTTGTCGATCGCCTCGCGCTGCTGCTGCTGGCGGCGCGCGATCGAGACATCCCACACCACCGCGGCCACGTGCCGCACGCCGGGCGCGGCACCCTCCCCCCCCACGGCCGGCTCGGTAACGGCGGAGATGAGAACCTCGTAGAAGCGGCCGTCATCCCCCGCCACGTCGTAGCGGCGCGGCTCCGGCGTGCCGGCCCCGCCACCGGCCCCCCCCGCCGCCTGCGCCGCCATCTGCTCGCTCATGCCCTTGGCGGCCTGCCGACAGACCTGCGCAATGCGGTTGCGGGTCTGCTGGTCGTAGCCGTCAAAGCGGGTGTTGGCCCAGGCGCTGCGGCCCTCGCTATCCGCCAGGCACACACCCTCGCCCAGCGCGTGCAACAGGGCCGTGCTCTGCCGCTCCACCAGTTCACGCTCCAGGGCGAGAAAGTCGCCCGTTTCCGCGATCATCGCCCCCCCCAACCCCCCGCCCCCCACGCCGCTCTTGACAGCCTCAAGCGCCTGGGCCGCGTCCACCACGCGCACGTCGAACCGATCGCGCAGCGTGCCAACATCCTCGTCGCTGGCGAGTGTGAGCCCTTTGACAACAAGCAGTGGCGGTCGGCCTTCGCCCATCAAGCCTCACGAATCACGGGCCTCCGGCCCGCCTGCTTCACGGCCGCGCGGCACGGCCGCTGCCGGCGTGAACTCCGGTCCTTGGAACCTCACGGGAGGATACTCACGCTTCGCCATGCGGGGTTGGGGGGGCGAGCCTACTGCACCAGGCCCTTGGTGAGGCGCATGAAGGCCGTCTCCAGGTTCACCGCCTCCTCCGCAAACTTGGTGAGGCGGAAGCCGTTGTTGATGAGGACGTTGGGCACATCGCTCACGTCCAGCCGTGCCCCGGGCTCGATCACCACGCTGATGAGCGAGGCGGGCCGGGGCGTGCCCGCGGTGCCCGCAGCACGAGCGCTCGCCCCGTTGCCGGCGGGCCCTGCGCCGCCCGCATCAAGCGTTGAAGGGTCGTCGCTGATCGCCACCCTGGCCACGCCCGGCAGTTTGGCCAGCAATGCCGCGGCCTCGCGTGTGCGGTCGGCCACAACCACCAGCAGCACGTGCCCCACCCTGGCCCTGCGCACCGCCTCCTGCACGGTGCCGGAGAAGAGCAGTTTGCCGCGCTCGATGATGCCCACCACGTTGCAGAGTTCGGCCAGTTCGGGCAGGATGTGCGAACTGATGATGATGGTCTTGCCCATGCGCTTGAGTTCTTTGAGCAACTCGCGCATCTCGATGCGGGCCCGCGGGTCCAGCCCGCTGGCGGGCTCGTCCATCAGCAGCACCTTGGGGTCGTGCAGCAGCACGCGGGCCACGCTCAGGCGTTGCTGCATGCCGCGTGAGAGGCCGTTCACGTCGGCGTCGGCCTTGTAGCGCAGGTCGGTGAGTTCGAGCACGTCGCTGACGACCTTCTCACGCTGCTTGCCGTGGATGCCGTAGCAGGCCGCGAAGAACTCGAGGTACTCCGTGACCACCATGTCCTGATACGCGCCCAGAAAGTCGGGCACGTAGCCGATGATGGGCCGGATCAGGCGGTTCTGGTGGCCCACCGTCAAGCCGTCGATCATCGCCATGCCGCTCGAAGGCTTGAGGAGCGTGGCCAGCACCTTGATGGTCGTGGTCTTGCCCGCGCCGTTGGGGCCGATGAACCCGAAACAGTCCCCCACCTCGATGGCGAGGTTGAGATTGTCCAGCGCCACCGTGTCGGCGTAGCGCTTGGTCAGGTTGACGGTTTCGATCATGGGCATGAGAAAGCCGGAAGCCGTGAGCCGTGAGCCGCCGGCCGCGAGCCGGCAGCGGATACCCAACACCGATGCGCTCGATTCCGGGTCCGGCTCGCCGCTCGCGGCTGACGACCACCCGCTCTCCCGGCTGCCCCCTACTCCCGCAGCACCGGGGGGTTGTCGGGCAGAGGGTAGACCCACCGCACGACCGTTTTGCCGCTCAGCGGAACCTCGACGCCGTCCACCAGCAGCGGCACCGGGCAGGTCGAGGGCTCATCCTGCGTGCCGACGATGCCCACGATGATCAGGCATGGCTGCGTGAACCAGCGGGCCAGGTCGTAGTTGTGGGCCGCGCGGCGACGGGCGAGCGAGACCGTCTCGATCGCCTGCGAACCGACCGCGGGCTCGGGCGGCGCCAGCAGCGGGAAGAGCGCCAGGCCCAGCATCCGCGATGCGAACTGGTTCTCCAACTCGCCCGCGTCCGTCCGGTCCGGCCCGAACGCCAACAGGCCCGCCGACCCCGGCACCAACTGCGACAGGAGTTGCTCGGCCATCTCCGGGCGCGGCCCCGTGGCCAGCCCCGCCACGGGGTCGTTCCCCGGCCCGCGCCCCGTCAGCGTCGTCTCGGCAAGGTCCAGCACCGCCCCCGGGCCCCACCTGCCCGTCAACCGCCACGCCACCGCGTTCGACAGCAACCCGCCCGCGGCCGTGCTCGCGCGGAGGTTCTGCGCGGGCACATAAATAAGCGTGATGTCGGTGAGCGGCGCGGGCATGTCGTGAACCAGCAGGCCCTCCAGCCGCGAGAGCGCGTTGTCGGCCAGCACCGGCCGGATCGCATCCGCGTCGGTGCTCGGCACCGCGGCACCCGCGGCATCCAGCCGCGCGGGAATCGGCATTCCCCAGCGTGGGCCCCCGGCCCAGTCCACCTGCACCTGCTTGACCGTGGAGCGTGTGGGAACGGTCATCGACGAGGGATTCCGCGCGTTCACTCCGTAGGTGCGCGCGTCCGGGAAACTCACGCCCGAGCCGGCCTGGTTGTCCGTCGGCGGGTCCCAACTGGCCACCGTGGCGCGCAGGCGTTCGTTGGCATCCGTCGCCACCTCGATCTTCATCTGGCCGTACGCGGGCAAGAGCAGCCCCACCCACGAACGGGCCCGCTGCACAGGCTGCCCGTACACGTGGTCAAGGAACGTGAGGTGCGTCCCCTCCAGTTTGCCCGGCCGCAGGGCCGTGGCCCCGCCCCACGCCACGGCCGTGAACGCTCCTGCCGCGAGCACGAAACTCAACCACGCGTGCTGCACCCACTTGAACCGTTTGAGCAGCGTGAACCCCAGCGGCCCCGCCACCAGCCAATACGCCACGAACACGAAGAAGCCCAGCAGCACGCCCGCCGCCGCGCGACCCGTTTTGGCGATCTGCCCGGCCACGGCCCGATCAAACACGCGCTCGGCGCGGCGGGCCATGTAGCCCGGCAGGTTCGCCACGCCGCTTCTGTTGGCCACCATCAGCGCCACATCTTCATTGCTCGGCAGGCGGCCGCGCCGGCCCAGCACGCGATGCCAGAACACGTCCGCGGGCGGCAAGGCCAAGGCCACCAGGGGGCGGGCTGTCAGGTCGATGCCCACGAGCGTCATCGCCCCCAGACCCACGGTGCGGCGGGCCACAAAGCAGGTGCCGTCGGAGCCAACCAACACGCGGTCGGCCTCGCCGCGCTGGGCATCCGCGGCGGGCACAAGCAGGTTCACACCCACGCCGCGCGGCATCTCAACCGGCTTGATGTCGGCGCTGGCCGGCGGGCGGAGCAGAAACGCGCGGTACGGCTCGAGCGAGGTGTTCTCCAGGCGCCTGACTTGCACGCGCGGCATGATGGCCGTGAGCGGGTTGCTCGTCGCATTCGTCCAACTCGTGCCCGCCGGCGGAAGCACCACCACCAGGTGGCCGCCCCGCTGCACCCACTCGCGGATCGCCTCGGCCTGTGATTCCGTGAGGTCGCCCGGCTCGCCGTCGGTGCCCGCGGCCGTCCAGACAAGCACGGCGAACTGGCTCAGGCCCAGCCAGCGGTCGGGCAGGTCGGCCACGCGGAGTTGGGCGGGCCGCTCGGTGAGTTCGTGGCCCATCGGTGCCCACGAGTCGCTGCCGCTGCGGATGGAATACTGATCCAGCCCCACCAGCGCGCGGCCCACCACGGCGATGAGGCCCGACGTGACCGGCACCGGGTTCTGGAGCGCAAAGCCCTTGGACCCCAGCAGCCGCCCCACACTGACCGACTCCGCACCACCACCCCCACCACCAGCACGCGCGGCACCGCCCGCGGCATCGTCCGCCTCGTACACCTGCAACTGAAAGGGCGTGTTGGACCCGGCGTTGAACGGGATGCGGGCGTACATCCACGTGCGCTGCTTGGCGCCGGGGTTGGCCGCGAGCAGCACCTGATACGCCGCCGTGTCGCCGTCGGCATCAAGCACGTTGAGGCGCAGCACCAGCGAGCGCACCGTCGCGGACCGATCCGTCAGACCCACCTGCACGCCGATCCACTCGCCCGGGCGAGCGAGATTGCCCACACCGAACTGGAGCACTTCAAGATCGATTTCCTGCGCGGTGGTGGCCCCGCCCGGCACGCTCGGGGATGCACCCTGCATGGCGCACGCCGGACTGACCAGCACCATGAAGCACAGAATGGCCAGAAACCGTGTGAACAGCACCGGGCGATTGTACCGAACTCAAGCCGCACGCAGAAACCGACGAAGACCAACCCCATGGGCCTCAGCGCCGGACTGCTTGCGGTTGTGCTTCTCGTCGCCTGCGCGGCAACGCTGGGCGTGCTCCACGCGCTGGCCGCCAAACTCCGCGACCGGAGCGCTGTGGAACAACTCATGGCGGAAGTCGAACGCCTGCGCGCCGCATACACACAGCACCTCTCCGATGCCGCGGCTCGGGTCGCGGGCTCGCCCCAGTTTCCGGCCCGGCCAGGCGAGTTTGACATCGTGCCCGACTCCCCCCCGCCGATTCAGGCCTGACGAGCGACCTCAGCCACCCCTTCCGCTGGCAGCGGAGGGGGTGGCAACTCACATGCTGACCAGTTCGTGAATGAACGCCGCGTGGCTGCGGGCGCCGATGCGGAAACACTCGGTCTCGAACTTCTCGTTGGGCGAGTGAACCCGGTCGTCATCAAGGCCGAAGCCCATGAAGATCGTGTCCAGGCCGAGTTGGGCCTTCAACAGCCCGGCCACCGGTATCGACCCGCCGCTCTTGATGAGCGAGGGGACCTTGCCCGCACCCGTCTTCAGCGCCCGCACCGCGGCCTGCATCGCCGGAGAGTCGAGGGGTGTCGTGACACCGAACCCGCCGTGGTGGTCCAGCAGTTCCCACCGGCACCCCGGCGGCGTGCGGTCCTTGCACCACTTGAAGAACGCCTTCGTGATCTTCCCGGGGTTCTGGTTTGCCACCAGCCGGAAACTCACCTTCGCGCTGGCGTGGCTGGGAATCACCGTCTTGGCACCCGCGCCGGTGTACCCGCCCCAGATGCCGTTGATCTCCGCCGTGGGCCGCCCCCACTCGCGCTCCATGGCCGTGTATCCGGCCTCGCCGATGTCCGCCGCGGGCGAGAGGCCAATCTGCTTGAGCGCCCCCTTCGAGTTGAACTTCAGGGCCTTCCAGTTGGCCCGCTCGGCCTTCGTCAGCGGCACCACGTCGTCATAGAAGCCGGGGATCGTGATCCGCCGCTTCTTGTCGTGCAACTGGCTCAGCACGCGGCAGAGTTCCGTGATGGGGTTCGGGCACCGCCCGCCCCACAGACCGGAGTGCAGGTCCTGATTCGACGCGTGCAGCACGATCTGCGTGTAACTCAGGCCGCGCACGCCGTAGGTGATCGCCGGCTTGCCGCGCCCCAACATGCCGGTGTCGGAAATCAGGCACACATCGCACGCCCTGAGCGCGGCGGCGTGGTCCTTCACAAACCCGCCCAGCGAGACCGAGCCGGATTCCTCCTCGCCCTCGACGATCACCGTGAACTTGGCCCCACCGGCCACCTTGCCGCTCACGGCCTTCCACGCCCGCAGGGCCTCGATGAACGTCGCCACCTGCCCCTTGTCGTCCACCGCGCCGCGAGCGACGATGCGCCGGCCCCCAGCCTCGCCGGCACGAGCCTCGCGCATCACCGGCTCAAACGGCTTGCTCTCCCACAGATCCAGCGGGTCCACCGGTTGCACGTCATAGTGGCCGTAGAACAGCACGTGCGGCCCCTTGTACGCCGGCTCGCCATCGCAGTGCGCCAGCACCATCGGGTGCCCGCTCCCCGGCTCCCCACCCGGCACGCTCGTCGGAATCACCTCCGCCCTCAGCCCCACCTCCCTCATCTGCGCGGCGCACCACTCGGCAGCCCGCGCCACGTCGCCCTTGTACGCCGGGTCGGTGCTGATGCTGGGAATACGCAGCCAGTCGCGCAGGCGTGCCAACTGCTCTTCGTGGGTCTGGTCGAGGAGGGAAAGAACGGCCGGAAGGTGCGACATGCGCGGCTCCGTGATCGGTGAGGGCGCAGCGTAGCCGGTGCTTCACCGGACGCGACGGGGTTTGGGTGTGCGTCGCGAGGGGGTCGCTATCGCAACTTTTTTCCTGACCCGCGTGCTGGCGGCCTTGACGTTGACCGTCCGCTCCGCCTTGGCAGTGCCGGGCGTGCCCTCTCGCACGCTCATCACGCCGCACGGCAAACCCGCGAACAGGCCCTCGCGGGCCGCGTCCAGCCGCCTCCTGGCGACCTCGATCGCCGCCGGCGATTCATCCACACCGATCCACCTGCGCCCCATCCGTTCCGCCGCCACGAGCGTGGTGCCAGAGCCGCAGAAGCAATCAAGCACCGTCATGCCGGGGTCTGAACACGCCGCGATGATGGTGCGCAGCAGGTCGGGATTCTTCTCGGTTGGATACGACGGGTACTGGGGGTCCTTGAACTCCCAGATATCTTGCAACTTCTTGCCGCCAGCCTCGGCATCGTCGGCGAAGATGATTTTTCGCGGGTTCCCGGTGCTTGACCACTCAATCAAGCCCTGCTCCTCAAGTTCGTCGAGCATCTTCGGGTCGTATCGCCAGTGCCGACCCTCGGGCGGGGTGAGTCCTTTCCACGGCTTTCCGGTGGGCCCGTTGGCCGTCTCGCCCGGCGCATGGAGCGGGGTCGTGGTGTAGCGTCTGCCCTGCCCATCGACCTTCGAGAACAACCTTGCAACGTCATCGTCCGTCATCGCCACGCGCGGCTCGTGCCACACGAAATCATCGCTCTTGGAGTAGAAGAGGATCATGTCTTTGACGTTCCCGAAGCCCTTGCGCGCAAAGTTCTTCGGGTTGCACTTGATCCGCGCGATGTCGTTGCGGAAGTTGCCGCTCCCGAACACCTCGTCCATCATCACCTTCACGTAGTGGCCGATCTTGTAGTCAATGTGCAGGAAGATCGATGCGTGCGGGCCCATGATCTCGCGCAGCAGGATCAATCGCTCGCGCAAGAACTCGATAAATGGGGCACCCTGAAGCGTGTCGCTGTAGGCCACATCGCTGTCCGCTGCGGCGCTCACCGTGGCCGTCCGCTCCGCACCGACACGGAAAACCGTGTTGGTCGAGTAAGGCGGGTCGATGTAGACGAGGTCGACCGGCGGGCGCGCGGCACCCATGTTGCGAAGGGCATGGAGCGCCGGCAGGTTGTCGCCCCGGATCAGCAACCCGGCTCTGTCAAACGCCGCCCCTGGATCGAGCGTGGCCGCGCGGTGTCGGGCGAGGATTTCGCTCTCGGCGCGCTTGTTGGGGTAGGAGAGGTTCATTCGGCGAGTCGCGGACCCAAGCGGTCAGAGTTGAAACAGAAAATCGCGTAAGAGCAAGGCGCTGAGGATGTTCTGGTCGTGCCGCCCACCCAAATGGCCATGCAGCCTGTGCTTGCCGGGAATGTACAGGACACCGTCCAAGACCGCCACCCTCACGGACTTGCCACCCCGGCCGCGGAACAACGCCAAGGCATCCCCGAACTGAGCGTTCTGGCGCCCACCAAAGTCGGTGATGAACTTGGCCTCGGCCACCACGAACCGACCGTTGAAGCGCCCCACGAAGTCCAGCCCCTTGGTCCCGGCGTGCCCCAGTTCCGATCCTGCAAAGGCGCGCAACGCCTCGTCGCCAGCATCCAAGACCGCGTTGCCCCGAGCGCCAAGAAAGTCGTTCAGCGGCAGAGTGGGCACGCCAAGGGCCCCGCTCCTGATCCAACGCCTGAAGAGTGGCCCGATCTGCCGGTTGGTCTCCTTCGGTTCGCTGCACCGTGCCCAGAGTTGGTCCTTGCCCATGTCCCGCAGCCGCCCCGCCAGCCGGTTGATCGTCTCCGGATTCCGCTCGATCGCGTCCGGGTCGCGTTTCAGGTACGCAACGTAGGAATCCTTGATCGGAAAGAGCGGCATGCCCAACAACGCCCGCACCAGCCGAGTGTTGTCCCCTTTCCCCAACGCCGCTTCAACCTCGCTCCACCTCGCTGAATCAACCTCGCGCACCGTATCCGGCGCCATCGGGTAGACCCGAAACAGTTGATCGAGGTAATCCCGCTGGTTGGCGAGCTCGATGCTCAGGCTCGTCCAGTGGTTCATGCCGCGAGTCTACGACCCCAGCACAGGCCTTGCCCGCAGCAGCCCCAGCGTGTCCTTCACGCCCAGGTTCAGGAAAATCTCGCGCGTCGCGGTCGAGCGGTTGAGCGTGTAGAAGTGGATGCCGCGCACGTCCTCGTCCAGCAACTCGCGGCACTGCTGGGTGGCCCACTGAATGCCCACACGCCGCACGCTCTCCGCATCGCCGCCCGTGCGGTTGATGGCGCGGATCAGGGGCGCAGGAAAGTGGCACCCCGCGGCCATGTCGGCCATCGCCGTCATCCCCTTCACGCTCGTCACCGGCATCACGCCCGCGATGATCGGCGCCTTGATCCCGGAGAGTTCGCAGCGGTCGCGGAAGTCGAGAAAATCGTGGTTGTCGAAAAACAGTTGCGTGCAGATCCAGTCCGCCCCCGCATCCACCTTCGCCTTCAGGTGGTCCATCTCGGCCACGCGGTTGGGTGTGCCGGGGTGGCCCTCGGGGTAGCCCGCCACACAGATGCCAAAGCCGCGCGGGTCGGGGTGCTTGCGCTGGGCGTTGTGGGCCTTGATGAACCGGACCAGATCAGACGAGTAGCGGAACGCGTCCTTGCTGCGGTCCCACGCGCCCAGGCTCTTGGGCACATCACCGCCCAGCGCCAGAATGTTGCCGATGCCCGCCTCGGCGTAACGGTCCAGAATCGCCCGGATCTCCGCCTCGCTGTGGCACACGCACGTCAGGTGCGGCACCGGGTCAAGGTTCGTCTGCGCCTTGAGCCGCACCACCACGTCGCGCGTCAGTTCTCGCGTGCTCCCCCCAGCCCCGTACGTCACCGACACGAAACTCGGCTTGAGTGTCTGCAACTCCGCCATGTTGGTGTACAGACCCTCCGCGGCCTCCGGGTTCTTGGGCGGAAAGAACTCGAAGGAGAAGGTCGTGGCGTGCTGGGCAAAGATGTCGTGGATGTGCATACGACGCAACCGTTCTCGGACGTGTGGCCTTCGCACGGGGACCGACCGCCGCGTTCTGTATCGGCTGGTGGCGCAGGGCTCGCCACGCGGCACCATTCTAGCCATTCATCCGGATAAACGGATGATGAACGCGCCCGCGGCCCACACACACACCGTACGCGAGGCTGGATTCGTCCACAGGTCAAGGTGCGCGGCACCCGCAACCGCTACGAACCGACCACGCTTGGCCGCCGCCGCGACCGCTTGCCCGTCTGCCGGTGGACAGATCAGATCGGCCTCCCCATGCAGCACCAACACGGGCACGCTCAACCTGCCAGCCCACGCCGCGCGGTCAAACCGCGGTGCTCGCCCTCGCGTCGCCCACCACAACCCCTGACCCCACGCCACGCCCAGCAGACCCTGTGCCGCGGCCCGCGCCAGCGGCAGCCCCAGCCCCGCGTGGTGCATCACCGCGCGGGCCGGTGTCTGCGGCACGCGATAGGGTGCCTCGGCCACCACCGCGGCGATACGCGCGGGGCCCGCCACCGCCGCGGCCACAATGCTCACGCCCGCACCCAGTGAGAAGCCGTGCAGCACGATCGCGGGCTGGTTCGTCCCGCCCGGCCCTTCGTGCTCGCCCTCGCCGCGCAGGTGCTCAACGAGCGCCAACAGGTCCAGATGCTCGTCGCTCCCCAGACGGCAGGTGCCCGGTGCCTCCCCGTGGCCGGGCATATCCCACAGCAGCACCCTCGAACAGCACGGCAGCCACGCCGCCAGCCGCCACAACCCGTGCAGACGCGATTCGCCCCAGCCGTGCGTGAACACCACGATCGGCGCAGCCGGCCCGCCGTCGCCGGGAATATCCCACACCGGCAGGTCTCGCCCCCGCGCGCGCAGCAGCCACTCCTCGAACCGGCGGGAACCGCCCATCGCTTCGGGCACTTCCAGCGGTGATGCGGGCCAGCCCCTGGAGACCGCAAACGCCAGCGTCCGGCGCGGCGGGTGCGTGAGCACCCACGCAACACGCGCGGCCGTCATCAGCCACACCAGCGCCAGGCCCAGCGCGAGAAGTTGTGCCAGGCCAAGCCAGTCCACGGCCCAGCATAGCGGGACGAAAAGGCACGGAGGCAGCCCGGCACGAAGGCGCGGAGAGATTTCGGTCAACGAGCACGTCGCCCCGCCCCTCACCGCCACAGCAGGCGGGCCAGGTCGTTGTACGTCACCACCAGAAAGCACGTGCCAATGAGCGCAAGCCCCGCGATCGTGGCCACGTTCTGCACCGCCACGCTCACGCGCTTGCCCGTGAACTGCTCATAAAGCAGGTACACCATGTGCCCGCCATCCACGATCGGCATGGGCAGGAAGTTGATCACGGCCAGGTTCACGCTCACCACCGCCATGAAAAACAGCAACCAGATCAAGCCCCGGTCGGCGAGAATGGTGCCGACGTGCGCAATGCCCACGGGGCCGTTCAGGTGCTCCACCTTCACGCTCCCCTGCACCAGCCGCGCCAGCGTCAGGTAGGTCGAGAGCATCGCGTACTTGGTCTCATCAACGCCGATGGCGATGGAGTCAAACGCCCCCTCGCCGCGCTGCAGTTTCTGGTCGGGCTCGAAGAACGACGAGTTGAGCGGGCTGAGCCAGCGCAAGGCGGCCAGCCTCGCCTGCCCCTCCTGGTCGATCATCCACGGCACCACCACCGCCGCGGGTGTCTCCCCTTCCGCCGCGGGAAGTTCCACACCCAACGAAACCGTGCGCGCGCCGTCGCTCTCCGGCGCGACCCGGCCAAGGGCCGCACGCAGAGCCTCGCGGGCATCGCCCAGCGTGCGCACGGCCTGCTCCCCGACGGCCAACAGACGCGTGCCGGGCGGAAACTTCGGAGCGTTCGTCATGGCCGCGTCGCTCGGCGCACTCAGGCCGGCCAGGTTCGCGGGCGCAAGTTGCGGCCAGCGGCCCAGCACGTTGCTGTCGAACGTCGTGTGCGAGGCGACGAAGCCGATGCGCCCCTTCACCACCTTCACCTCGCCCAGATCAACGAGCGCCGCGCCACCACCCGCGGCGTCCAGCCTCGACACCACCACGCGGATGCTCGTCCGCTCGCCGCGCCGAATCTCCGCGATCCCCTCGGCAGGGTTGGGCCAGGCCAGATCGCCCAGGCGCGCGAACACATCGCCCGCCTTCAGGCCCGCGGCCTCGCCCTCGGGCGCGGGCTGGTCCACACGCATCACCGGCGTCAGCCCCAGCAGGTGCGGCGTGGTCAGCACCTGACCCTCCTTCGCTCCCGGTGCTGCGAACGCCGCCACCTCCACCTCAGGGCGCGGCACCAGTTCGCCGGCAATTTGCGCACCACTCGCGGCAGCAAACTCCACACGCACCGGCGCACCGCGGCCCCGGTTCGCGGCACGGTCGATCGCATAGGCCGACACGCCGCGGTCGCCCGGCTTCTCAGCCGCGCCCGCCGCGCCGCCCACGGCCACCAGCCGCATACCCGGCCGCACACCCGCAAGCCCCATACCCGTCAATCGCCGCACCATCTCCGCGGCCGCGCTGGCGGAAAGGCCGCTCGCGGCACCGCCGCGCAGCACGGGAGACACTCCGGGCGCGATGCCCAGGTCCAAGCGACGCGTGCCGGTGTCCTCTCTGGGCTCGATGGCAAACCGCAGCGTGCCATCCACACCGTCGCGGCGCACGTCGAGGTTGATCTTCTGGCCGCGCTGCGCCAGCGCCGCCTCCACCACCAGGCGGTGGAACGATGGCACGGCCCGCCCATTCACCGCGAGAATCTCGTCGCCGCCTTGCAGGCCCGCCCGGGCCACGCCGTGCTCCGCGGCGTTCACCGCAACCGCCGTGGCCGCGGGGCCGCCCGGCAGCACATCGCCCACCACGGGGCGCTCCACCAGCAGGCCGCGGCTGAAGACCACCACGAAGAGCAGCGCGGCAAGCACCACGTTGAAGACCACGCCCGCTGAGATCACGACCATGCGCTTCCACACGGCGGCGCTCTGGAACGAGTCGGGCTCGTTGCTCACCGCCCCGGGGTCGGCATCATCCTGCCCCAGCATTTTCACATAGCCGCCCAGCGGCAGCAGGTTCCACCGATACTCCGTCGCGCTCAGGCCCCGGGCCCGCACACCCTGCGGGTCGGCCTTCAGCACGCGCAGGTACTCCGCCTCGGTCGACCCGCCCCGCACGCCCATGCCCTTGCGATAACTCACCAGCGCAGGCCCGAAACCCATCGCAAACGCCATCACACGAATCCCCGCCCAGCGCGCGGCCAGAAAGTGCCCCAGTTCGTGGATCAGGATGATCGACGAAAACCCGGCCAGCACCAGCGCGAGATCAAAGAGCGTTCCGAGCATGGTGAATCCTATGTGAGCGACGGGCCGGGGCCGCCCAACCTGAGCGACAGGAACCCGCGCCCTGTTCATCGGCTGCATTCCCCGTGCGCCCTCACCGTCTGCCGGGCGGTCCGGCGGGAACGAAAAAGCCCACCGACACGCGTCGGTGGGCTCATGCGTTTGCGCCTGCATCAAGGCGGGTGCAGCCCCGTTGAAACCTGGACCTGAGTTCAGCTCGCCTTGCCGTACTTCACCGAGCAGCCGTAGGGCTTGCTTTCCTTGGTCGTCACAGCCTTGCCCGCCAGGACCTCATCGAGCGCGGCCTTGACATAGTTGATGTCGCCGGGTTTAGTGGCATCCGGGTTGTTGTCGATCGCGCCCGCGTAGGCGAGCGTCCCGTCCTTGGCGATCACGAACATGTGCGGCGTGGTCTTGGCGCCGTAAGCGCGGCCGACCGTGCCGGCCTCATCCAAGAGGATCGGGTACTCGACGCCGAACTCCTTCTTGCCTGCCTTGCTCTTCTCCAGGCCCGCGCCCTCCTTGCCCGGCGCGCCGGAGTTGATGGCGAGGAAGACCACGCCCTTGGCCGAGAACTCCTTGTAGAGGTTCGCGAACGTGGGGTTCTTCTTGTGGTGCTTCACGACATAGGGGCACTCGGAGTTGAACCACTCCAGCACCACGACCTTGTCCTTGCCGATCTCGGAAAGGTTCACGTCCTTGCCGTCAAGGTCCTTGAGCGTGAAGTTCGGGGCCGTCTCGCCCACAACCGCCTTGGACGCGACCTTCTTTTCAGCCTGCTTGGCCGCCTGCTTGGCGTCCTTCTCCGGGCTCAGGTTCATGGCCGCCATCGCCAGACCCGACACAGCCAGACCAGCGGCAAGGAACGCGGCAACAGAAGAGAAACGTTTCATCGAGAACTCCTAGAAGAGGGGGTGTCCATCAACCGTCAACCAATCCATATTGTTCGCCCGCGGAACGCCCGGCGAGCGCAAAAAACGCATTATCAGAACCTTTCCTCCACATGTCTAGCGGGTGAGGCACCTCACGGTTTCGTCACGTCAACCCAATGGAAGATCGGCGACTTGCCCCTGGCGGGGCGAACTTCCAGTACGCCCCGCAACGCCTTTCGTTCGGGGTCGGTCGTGTCCACCCGCATCGTCAAGGTGTTTCCCTTGGCCGCGCCGTGCTTGAAGGCCTCCGGCACCAGCATTGATCCCGCGGCCACGCAGAAGGCCAATGACGCGGCACCCTCCGCCGAAAACACCACGGAATCGCCTTTCCACACCACCCGCACGCGGTCGCCAGCCTCAGCCAGCGGCCTGGGCACGCGGGCCCGGGCCTCGGCGAAAATCGCGCCGTTCGGACTTGGTGCGGGTGATTCGTGCGAGATTGTGAAGGCCGCGCTCAGGTCCGCGCCGCCGGGGATGCACGCCGACTTGCACACGAGCCAGCGAATATCGAGGCCGGCGGAGGCTCCATCACCAACCTTCGCCCCGGCCGGTGCCGTGACCGGCACCAGCAGCACGCGGCGGCCTTCCAGCACATAGTCGAGCAGGTCGCCGTCGCTCACAGAGCGGTCGGGCGCCGGCCATCGCACCTCGCCCACGCGCCAGCCTGCGGGCAGCGTCCACTTCAGTTTGATGGGAGCACCCGTGTCATTCTCCCCGGGCCAGTAGGTGTGCCAGCCCGGGTCCATTTCCAGCACCACGGCGAGCCAGACGGTGCCGCCGGGTTGCACCGTGCCCGACTCGGCGAGGAGCGAAGCCCTGAGCGGGTGAGGCTGCTTGTCCCGCGACGCGGGAGCAGGCGGCGCGGGCGCATCGGATGCCGCGGGCGCTGTCGCCCCCGGACCGACCGCCAGCATGGACAACAGCGCGGCAATCTGGTGGATCAAGCACAACTCCATTGGCCGGCGGACCAGACATCCCGTCCGGTGCTCGCTCTGGGTGGGGCGGACATCCTGCCCGCCTTCTGATCTCTCGGACGCTCAGGACTGCCCCCGGTTCCATCCATTCGCGAATCTATCCGAGGGGATTCAGCCGTATGCTACGCCATGCCCACATATACCGGCCGTTTCCGTGCCTCGTGTCTGGTGTCTGTTGCGGTGTTGGCCGCGCTCATGGCCGCGTGCGGGAGCGACATCACCGACGCGGATATTCAGGACATCTCGATCACCAGGGTGAAGTCGCTGGTGGATGACCCCAAGAGCGGCCTGGTGTTGATCGATGCCCGGGCCCCGCAGGACTTCGCCGCGGGGCACATTCCCGGGGCCCGCAACATGCCCCTCAGTTCGTTCACCGGCCGCGCCGGCGACCTGGACCCCTCCATCGCCAACGCCAAAGCCATCGTGGTCTATGGCGAGAACCCCGGCAGCCCCGTGGCCCGCGGCACCACCAAGCGCCTTCTCGCCAGCGGCTACGAGGGCGTCTTCTTCTTCGGCGGCGGCATCAGCGAGTGGAGGCGCGGCGGCTACGACGTGAAAACCAAGTAGCCCGCGTGGGTGTGGGGCATCACGCACGCCGACGTGCAACCAGCACACGATCCAACCCGTCGCCGTCCCTGAGCACTCGCACACCTTCAAGCAGGGCGTGCCCGTTCGCCGCCTCGCACACCGCGGCCGCGGTGCACGCGGCGATCTCGATGAGCAGCCAGCCGCCGGGCTTCAGCAGGCCCGGCGCGTGCTGCACGAGCGGCGCGACGAAGTCCATGCCGTCAGTTCCGGCGCGCAGCGCGCTATGCGGCTCGTGGTCCTTCACGTTGGGCTCCACCGCCTCCCACTCGTGATCCGGGATGTACGGCGGGTTGGCAACGAGGGCATCCAGACCCTCGGGCGCGAACCCGGGCAGACGCTCGCCGATGGGCGCGAGCAGGTCGCCCGGCAGGAGTTCGATCCGCTCGTGAACGTTGTGGCGTGCGGCGTTGCTCGCGGCCACCTCGAGCGCCTCGATCGAGATGTCGCTGAGCAGCACCTTCGCGCCGGGCAGGTGCTTGGCGAGCGCGATGCCCAGGCACCCCGAGCCAGTGCAGACATCCGCGATGAACAACGGCGTGGCATCCACGCGCCGCTTGGGGATGGGGCGGATCGGGGCGAGCGGCGACGCGGCATCGCTGGCGGCTGTGCCCCGGGCCACGCCGCCATCGCCGGTTTCACGCCCCTCGCTTACGCTCGGGGTTCGTTGCTTGCGGAGTTCTTGCAGCAGCGTCTCCACGATCGTCTCGCTGCTGGGCCGCGGGATGAGCACGCGCGGATCGACAAAGAACGGCAGGCCGAAAAACCACGCCTGCCCCGTGAGGTACTGGATCGGCTCGTGCTTCAGCGCCCGCCCCACGAGGCCGCGCAGTTTCGCCAGTTCCTCCGGCGCCGCCTCGCGGTCGGGTTCGGTGTAGAGCCGCAGCCGCACGCTGTTGTCCGGGGCATCGTGGTGAATCACGTGCGCCAGCAGAATCTCCGCGCACAGCCGCGGCGAGTCGATCTCCTGCTTCGTGAACGCCGTCGTCATCCACGCCAGCAGCGAGCGCGTGGTCCAAGTCTGCGGCGGTGGGGCTGCCTGCGTCACGGCCTGAGTGTAGAGGCGATCACTTCCCCTCAAACCAGTTCCCGGCGATGCTCGAATCCGCCTTCAGGGGCACGCTGAGCGTCATCGCCTGCTCCATCCGCTCCACGATCACCTTCCGCGCCGCTTCCGCCGTCTCCGCCGGCGCCTCGAAGACCAGTTCGTCGTGAATCTGAAGGAGCATGCGGAGGCCGGCAAGGGGGTGTGCGCGCCCTCCCCCTGCCCCTCCCAGAGGGAGGGGAGACGCACCATCGCCAGCATTGGCATCATCAATCCGCGCCTGCAAATCAATCATCGCCAGTTTGATGAGGTCGGCCGCGCTGCCCTGCACCACCGAGTTGATCGCCACACGCTCCGCCAGGGCCCGCTGCGAGGGGTTGGCCGCGTCGATCCCCATGATCGGCCGCCGCCGCCCCAGCATGGTGCTCACGTAACCCGTGCGCTGGGCCTGCTCCACACACTCCTGCAAGAACGTGGTGATCCCCGCGAACCGCTTCTTGTACGCGTTGATGATCTCCGCGGCCTGCTCGGTGGGGCACCCCAGCCGCCGCGCCAACCCAAACGCCGTGATCCCGTACACGATCCCGAAGTTCACCATCTTGGCGCCGGCTCGCTGGTCTTTACTCACCTTCTCCAGCGGCACGCCGTTGATCTGCGCGGCAACCGCCGTGTGAATGTCCTGGTCCTCCGCGAACGCCTGCAACAGGGCCGGGTCGCGTGAGAGGTGCGCCAAGATCCGCAACTCGATCTGCGAGTAATCCGCCGACACCAGCACGCGCCCCGCTGGCGCGACAAATGCCCGGCGGATTTCCCGCCCCACATCGGTGCGGATGGGAATGTTCTGCAGGTTCGGGTCGCTCGCCGCCAGCCGCCCCGTCGCGGCCACCGTCTGGTGGAACGAGCAGTGAATCCGCCCGGTGCGGGGGTGGATCGCCTCCTTCAGCGCCACCAGATACGTGCTCACCAGTTTCGTCAGTTGCCTGTGCTCAACGATCAGGGCCGGAATCGGCGTGGTGATCGCCGGGTCCGCCGCGAGTTTCTCCAGCACCTCCACGTCCGTCGAGTGCCCCGTCTTGGTCCGCTTCACAGACGCGATGCCCAGGCCCGGCTCCGCGTCGGCCTTCTTGTTGAACAGGGCCACCGCCAGTTGCTTGGGCGAGTCCGGGTTGAACGTGCGCCCCAGCGATTCGTGTGCCGCGTCGTCGATCTTCGCGCGAATGATCTTGATCTGCCCGGCCAGCCGCTCGCGCTGGCGGTCCAGTTCCGCCGGGTCCACATGAATCCCGTTGCACTCCAGTTCCGCCAGCACCTGCACCAGCGGCATCTCCACCCGTGCAAACAGGTCATCCAGGCCCATCGCCCGCAACTCCGGCAGCATCTTCTCGCGCAACCGAAACGCCACATCCGCATCCTCCGCGGCGTACTGCGTCGCCAGATCAAGCGGCACCGTGTCGAACGTCCGCTGCACCGGCCCGCTCCCGATCAACTCCTTGATCGAGATGTTGGTGTGGTTCAGCAGCGCCAGCGCCAGCGAATCCAGCCCGTGGCTCGACCGCCCCGAGTCGATCAGGAACGATGCCACCATCGAGTCGAAGCACACCGACGCACGGGCCGCGTTCGTCCCTGCATACGGCGGTATCCCCCGCGCCTTTCCGTCTCCCGCCGGGCACACACGAAAATCCACACCCCCCCCACCCGCCGCCCGCAAAATCAACAAATCAAACTTCAGGTTGTGCCCGCACACGGCGCGGCTCGTGTCCTCCAGCAGCGGCCGCAGCGCACCAAGCACCGTCCGCTCATCCAGGTGCTCCCCTTGCATGGGCGAACGCACGGGCACGTACCAGCCCGTGTGGCCCTTGGTCGAGAACGACAGGCCGCAGAGTTTCGCGTCGTTGAACGACAGGCCCGTCGTCTCCGTGTCGAGCGCGAAGCACTCAGCCCCCTTCAACTCCGCCACCAGCGCCTCCAGGTCCTGCTTCGTGCGCACGCACCGGTAGTTCGGGTTCGCCTCGCGCGCGATCATGGCCGTGCCCCCCGCGGCGGGCGACACCGAATCAAACAGGCCGGGCGCAGAGCCAAAGAGGCCACCACCGCCCGCGCCTCCCGGTCCCGCGCCGGCTTTCGTGCCAACCGCCGCGCGATCGTCCCCGCTTGCACCAGCCGCCCCGTCGGGAAAACCCCCCCCACCCGCTGGCTGCCCCAGCAGCGCCTTCACCTCATCCTGATACCGGTTGAACCCCAGTTCCCGCAGAATGGGCAGCAACGCCTCCAGGTTCAGTTTCTTCGTCGCCGCGCTCTCAAGGTCAAACTCCATCGGCACGTCATACCGCAACCGCACCAAATCCTGGTTCAGCGCCAGCCGCCCCGCCGCGATCGCCGCCCGCAGGTTCTCCCCCCGCTTCCCCTTCACCTCCCCGGCGTGCTCGATCAGCTTCCCCAGCGTGCCATACTGCCCGATCAACTCCGCGCTGGTCTTGGGCCCCACGCCCTCCACGCCCTTCACGTTGTCCACGTTGTCGCCCATGAGGGCCAGCATGTCCACCACCTGCGCCGGCACCAACCCCGTCTCCTCCTTCAACTTCGCCGCGTCGATCACCTCGTCGGTGTGTACGTCGTACAACTCGACCACTCCGCCCGCCTCCGTGCTTCCCGTCTTCTTCGCGTCTTCGCGCCTTTGCGCTGTTCTGTCCTTCTTCTGCTCGTCCGCCCCAGTGCCCAGTGTCGCAGAGTCGCCGTGGCGACCCCAGTGCCCAGTGCCTTCCCCCAGCAACTGCTTCAAGTCCTTGTCCTTGCTCACGATCCGCACGCCCGCCTCCGGCCGCTCGCGCCGCAACCGCGCCACGATCGTGGCGATGCAGTCGTCCGCCTCGAACCCCTCCG